>CAIJFC010000096.1 GCA_903819815.1 uncultured Bacteroidota bacterium | reverse complement strand
TAAATTTCATTAATTAATTATTGCTAATTTACATATTTTTTTATTATTTAAATGTATTTAAGTTTAAGATTACTTTATTTTTTCATTTCAATTTATTATTAAACTAAATTAATATTTGAATTATAATTTATATTATGTAAAATAGAATTTGTAATAAACACAACTACTATTGTGTGATATAATAATATAGTTTAAATTTACGCAACTATTTAATATTCTATTTCATAATGAATACAATCGTCTCTCGTGTAGCTTACTTTTTAAAACAATATCCACCATTTAATAATCTTTCAATTGAAGAATTATCAATTGTTGCAATGAGTATAAAAATTATTAATCTTGAAAAAAACAAAGATTTATTTCAGATTAATGATACTTTACACGACAGCTTTTATATGGTAGACTCCGGAGTGGTAAATTTATTTGTAATTTCAGACTCCGAAGAAACCTTATTAAATAAATGTGTTCCCGGCGATGTATTTGGATTGCGCCCCTTTTTTGCTAAGAATAACTACATGATGACTGCAAGAGCTCGTGAGGAATCTATAATATATGCTATTCCAATTGCGACCTTCAGACCCTTTGTTGCACAAAATTCGGAAGTTTTAAATTTCCTTTTAGAAAGTTTTGCTAACAACACCAGTAATCCTTCGGATATTGAAAATAAAGGAAAATTATTATCCGATAATATTTCTTTCTCGTCTAAACCTTCTGAAATTCAATATTTTCAAACATTAGCATACAATAGATCTCCTTTAAAAATTTCTCCGAATACCATAATTAAGGATGTTGCACAATTGATGACGGATAATTTAGTGGATAGCGCTATAATTTCTGAACTCAACCTTCCTATTGGGATTGTAACGGATACCGACATGAGAATTAAAGTAGCTTCTGGCCGCGTTGATATAAATATGCCAATTAATAAAATAATGTCTTCCCCTGTTATTGCTGTTCCGGAAAACGTTTCATTGGCTGAAGCACAATTATTATTATTAAAAAATAATGTAAGTCATTTATGTGTAACAATCGATGGATCAGATCAAACGGATATTAAAGGGGTGATTTCTGAACATGATTTAATTGTTTCTCAAGCTAGCAATCCTGGAGTTTTTATTAAAGAAATTAAGCGTTCTCAAAATGCAACGGAACTAAAAAATGTTCGATCAAAAGTAACCGATTTAATTTACACCTCATTATCTAAAAATATACCTTTAGCCCATATTACTAATATTGCTAACGAAATTAATATTGCAATAATTAAAAGATCAATAGAATTAGCAATTTTAGATATTGGCTCCCCTCCTGCACGTTTTGCTTGGCTTAGCATTGGTAGTCAAGGCAGAAAAGAGCAGTTATTATTTACTGATCAAGATAGTATTTTAATTTTTGAAGATGTTGCTGCAGAAAAATATCGTGATGTTAAAAATTATTTTTTAAGATTAGCAAAGAAAGCAGTATCCAATTTAGAAGTTGTTGGTTACCAACCTTGTCCAAATGGCCATATTGCCAGTAATTTAATTTGGTGTAAATCGATGACAGAATGGATGAAACAATACAGTAATTGGATTAAAATTCCAGGTGAAATAAACAATGACATTAGTAGTATTTTCTTTGATTATGAGATTGCTTTTGGTGAACAAAAATTAGAAGATGCTATTACCGATATTATTTTTGTAAATACTAGAAAAAACAAATTATTTTTTGATTATTTAGGTAATGATGCGTTAAGAAAACCACCCGCATTCAGCTTTTTCAAGAAAATAAATGTTGAAGAAACGGGTCAAAACAAAGGAAAATTTGATATTAAAAACCGTGCTTTATTACCATTAATTGATGCTGCTAGACTATTTGTAATTAGTTATAATATTCGTGGAATAAACAATACCTTCATGAGATTTAAGCATCTTGCGATGGTTGATTTAAAGAATTCAGAACTTTATTTAAATTGTGCTGACGCCTATCAATCTCTTTCTAAAATAAAAACTACTGAAGGTTTGAGATACGACAATTCAGGTCAATTCATTAATTTAGAAGATTTAAATAAAGTAGATAAAGAGAATTTAAAGAATGCTCTTTATACCATTAAAGATCTAGAAGAACTTATTAAAGATAGTTTTCAACTAACACAGTTTTCCTAATTATGATAGATTGGATTAAAAATATAAATAAAGATTACCCTGAATTTTGGAAGAATTATCTTACTAAATTTGAAGCTCGACCTCAAAGATATGTAGCTTTAAGTATTGATTACTCTGGTGTTAACCCACAAAAAGATGCTATTATGGCTTTTGGGGCGGTTGGGATTGAGAATGATAAAATAATCATCGGTGATTTCTTTGAAGTTGTTTTATTACAATATATTTATTTACATGAAAATGGACTTTCAAATGAATCAATTATTGAAAGTACACAACCAAAAATGGGCGAAAGAGAAGCGATTCAGGCTTTTATTGAGTTTCTAGGAAATGCGGTTTTAGTAGGACATAAAATTAATTTATCGATCGATTTAATTAATGCTGCTCTGGAAAAAATGAATTGCGGTCGATTAAAAAATGATGCTATCGATATTGAAATAATGTATAAAAAATACAAAGATACCTCTGACAAATCCTACTCTATTGATGATTTATGTATCGAATTTAAACTCCCTATAATCGAAGAAACTGCAATTCCAGATTTAGCCTATACGGTTTCACTGCTTTTTTTAAAATTAAAAAGTAGGTTGGGGTTAAAATAAAAAAAGGCGACCTGATTAGGCTGCCTTTTTATCTATATAGAAATCACAACTTCTCGTCTTTAATCTCATCAACTATTTCTGGATTTAACAAGGTAGATGTATCGCCAAAATTAGAAAAATCACCTTCTGCAATTTTACGCAATATTCTTCGCATAATTTTTCCTGATCTTGTTTTTGGCAAACCTGAAACAAATTGGATTTTATCTAATTTAGCAATAGGTCCTATTTGATCTGAAATTAATTGGTTGATTTCAATTTTAAGATTATCATGATTTCTGGTTTCACCAATTTCTTTAACGATTACAAATCCGTATAATGCATTTCCTTTCACATCATGAGGAAATCCTACAATAGCACTTTCCGCAACCGCAGGGTGTTCATTAATAGCATCTTCAATTGGTGCAGTTCCTAAATTATGACCGGAAACAATTATTACATCGTCTACTCTACCGGTAATTCGGTAATAACCTGTTTCATCTCTTAAAGCACCATCACCAGTGAAATATTTGCCTGGAAAGGCGGTAAAATAGGTTTCTTTATATCGTTTATGATCTCCCCAAATTGTTCTCGCAATTCCAGGCCATGGAAATTTTATACATAAATTACCAGTTACTTGATTTCCTTCAATTTCATTTCTCTTTTCATTCATTAAAACGGGCTGAACTCCCGGTAAAGGTAAAGAAGCATAGGTTGGTTTTGTTGGGGTTACAAATGCCAAAGGAGATATCATAATTCCCCCCGTTTCTGTTTGCCACCAGGTATCTACTACAGGACATCGCTTCCCTCCTACATGCGCGTTATACCAATGCCAAGCCTCTTCGTTTATAGGTTCTCCAACAGATCCAATAACTTTTAATGATTTTAAAGGGAATCGTTGTACATATTCTAAGCTCTCTTTTGCCAATGCTCTAATTGCTGTTGGAGCTGTGTAAAATTGAGTTACTTTATGCTTCTCAATTACTTCCCAAAAACGACTAAAATCTGGATAAGAAGGAACTCCTTCAAAAATAACTGTGGTTGCTCCATTTAATAATGGACCATAAAGAATATAAGAATGTCCAGTAATCCAACCGATATCAGCGGTACACCAAAACACATCATTTTCAACATAATTAAATACATTTTTGAAGGTATAAGCTGAATATACCATATAACCCGCAGTCGTATGAACCATTCCTTTAGGCTTACCAGTTGATCCTGAGGTATAAAGTATAAATAAAGGATCTTCGGCGTCCATAATTTCGGCAACATTATTGTCCGATGCCTCGTCTAAAAGCGGTTGAAGCCATTGGTCTCGTCCTGCTTTCATTGAAATATCAGAATTCGTTCTTTTGGCAACCAAAACTTTTTCAACACAAGGACAATTTTCCAAGGCATCATCAATGATGCCTTTTAAATCGATAGTTTTATTTCCACGATACCCGCCATCAGAAGTAATTACCATTTTACATTCACTATCGTTAATTCTAGCCGAAACTGCGGATGCTGAAAAACCGGCAAAAACAACTGAGTGTATTGCTCCAATTCTAGCACAAGCTAATGTGGCTATTGCCAATTCAGGAATCATTGGTAAATAAATACAAACACGATCGCCTTTCTCTATACCTTGCTCTCTTAAAACATTAGCAAATTTTGAAACTCGCTCGTGCAATTCATTGTAAGATATATGTTGGGCTTCTTCGCTAGGATCATTTGGTTCAAAAATAATAGCTGTTTTTTCCCCTTTTCGAACTAAATGACGGTCAATACAGTTTTTTACAATATTTACTTTTGCACCAACAAACCATTCAATTTTGGCAGTAGCCATATCAAATTCAATCACTTTTTCCCATTCTTGGTACCAAGTGAAATTTTCAGAGGCTACTTTGCCCCAAAATTTTCTCGGTTCACGAACTGATTTATTGTAATGCTTAAAATACTGTTCTAAATTGTCAATTTTAAAATAACTCATTTTGTTTTTAATATTTAATCGTTTATTTGTTTTTTATAATTTGAATCATAATCACCCATTAAAGAATAGTATCCAAAAGTCCCTAATCCCATAACTATCAAAGGAGTCAATACAAAAAGGATGATAATTCCAAAAACTAAATCGTCTTGTTTGCCAGAAGCAAATTTTGGTAATCCAAATTCATAGATGCAAAAATAGGCAGCGGCGATTGCGAGCACAATCCAAACAATTCCTAATACTCTTTTTAATTGATTCATAATATATAATTAAACATGAATATTTTTATCATTATTTTTAATGTAAACCATTCCAATTACAAAACAAACGGCTGCAATTACAATTGGATACCAAAGTCCTTCAAGGTAAAATTCAGGCGTTCCCGTATCTTTTGCATGTGTTACTAAATAGGTTGATATAGCTGGAAGCAAACCCCCGAAAATTCCATT
This sequence comes from uncultured Bacteroidota bacterium, assembly GCA_903819815.1. GTDB lineage: Bacteria > Bacteroidota > Bacteroidia > Flavobacteriales > Flavobacteriaceae > Flavobacterium. The sequence goes on along the minus strand of CAIJFC010000096.1, from coordinate 2,387 downwards.
TCCAATATGATAAGGCAAAGACATTGAGGTATATCGAATTTTCACTGGGAACATTTCAACTAGGAAAGCTGCAATTGGGCCGTAAACCATTGTTACAAATACTACTTGAAAAAACACCAGTAATATTAGTGACCATTTGTCGCTATTATTGATGTTGATGGTGGTTTTGACTTCTACTTTAGGTTTTCCATCAACAAAAATAGCTTTTCCATTTTTTAAAGCTACCGTTTTTACTTCAAGCAATGTAGTTTCATCAGAATATACTTTGTTTGTAGTATAAATGGAATCCATTGTCCGACTTTTGTTTTCTTTTAATTCTGCTAGTAAAGACGTTTTTTCAACAATTTCAGTTTTATTTCTAACAGAAGTTGTTTCATACATTGCTTTATAAATTGGTCTGTACAATAAAATTGCCAATAACATCCCTCCCATCATAATGTATTTTCTTCCTACTTTATCACTCAGCCAACCAAAAAATATAAAGAATGGAGTGGCTAATAAAAGTGAAATTCCTAATAATCCATCAACTTGAGAAGAATCAATTGACATTACTGTTTTCATAAAACTCATTGCGTAGAATTGTCCTGTGTACCAAACAACTCCTTGTCCCATAGTTGCTCCAAATAAAGCCAACAAGACGAATTTCATATTATAACGATTTCCAAAACTTTCTTTTAACGGATTTGTGCTTGTTTTTCCTTCGGCTTTTGCTTTAGCAAATACTGGAGATTCATCCATATTTTTTCTAATCATATAGGAAACACCAACCATTATAATTGAAACCCAAAATGGAACTCTCCATCCCCAAGCATCAAATTGTTCTGGGGTTAAGATGTTTCTTGTAGCTAATATTACCATTAAAGAAATGAATAATCCTACGGTTGCAGTGGTTTGAATCCAAGAAGTCCAATAGCCGCGTTGTCCAACTGGAGAATGTTCAGCTACATACGTTGCAGCTCCTCCATATTCTCCTCCTAATGCAAGACCTTGTAACAATCGAAGTAATAATACCAATAAGGGCGCCATAAACCCAATGGTTTCATAACTTGGGATACAACCAATTAAGAAAGTAGCACCACCCATTAATAAAAGGGTCACCATAAATGTGTATTTCCTTCCGATTAAATCGCCTAATCTTCCAAAAAACAATGCGCCAAATGGTCTTACAACGAAACCTGCTGCAAATGTTGCCAATGTTGATAAAAATGCCGCTGTTGGATTGTCAGACGGAAAAAATTTCGTTGAAATAACAACTGCTAAACTTCCAAAAATATAGAAGTCGTACCATTCAATCATTGTTCCCATTGAGGAAGCAGAAATTACTTTCCAAATTCCTTTTGTTGATTTCGAATTCATTAGGCCATTTTGAATTTTAATTACTATCAAATATAAAAAATAGTTAAGCAAGTTAAATGCTATTTTTTTTCTTTTATGAATTTGTAATCATTATTATTAATTAAAATCATTTTCATTACAATTTCTAACCTTTTTTTATTTAATTTGTAATTAAATAATTCGCAATGCAATTCGATCCACAAGAATTAGAACAAACCGCTATTTACAAATTATTGACAGGAATAATAATTCCAAGACCTATTGGTTGGATTTCAACTATTAGCGAAGACGGAATCAATAATTTAGCACCCTTCTCCTACTTTAATGCGGTTGGTGATGATCCGCCCCACCTAATGTTTTCCACAGTTCATTCCAATGATTCCAATAAAGACACTCTGAACAATGTTTTAGCAACTAAGCAGTTTGTTGTAAATATGGTAACCGAAGATTTAGTTGCACAAATGAATAAGACTTCACAGCCTATTTCTGCAAACGAAAGCGAATTTGAATTGGCAGGCCTAACTCCTATTGCTTCTTCATTGGTTTTACCACCTCGAGTGAAAGAAAGTAAAATCACTATGGAATGTGAAATGGTTCATCATTATAAATTAGAGAATTCAAAAACGGGCGGGGCAACAATAGTAATAGGTAAAATTGTTTTGTTTCATATTGATGAAAGCGTTTTATTAGACAATTATATAATTAATTTAGATACCTACCAACCTATTGCTCGTTTGGCTGGTTCTAATTATTCAAAAATAGGAGAAATTTTTTCATTAAAAAGATAACATGAAAATAACGGTAATTGGCGGAGGTCCTGGTGGTTTGTATTTTTCAATTTTGTTAAAAAAAGTAATTCCAACTTGTGAAATTGATATTTACGAACGTAATAAACCCGATGATAGTTTTGGATTTGGAGTGGTATTTTCTGATGAAACTTTAAGTGAATTTTTAACTAGAGATCCAAAATCATATGAATTGATTCGAAGTAAATTTGCCTATTGGGATAATTTAGATGTGGCTCGTGATGGTGAAATTGTAAGAATTTCAGG
>CAIJFC010000095.1 GCA_903819815.1 uncultured Bacteroidota bacterium | reverse complement strand
AATTTGATTATGTAGATGCAGAAGGTTGGCCTCATTATACCGTTAAAGAAGAATTGCCTCCACTAAAAGCGGGGGAGCAATCGGTTTTAATGAAGGAAGCGATTGTGAATTATTTTCTCGAAAAAGAATATATTGATTAATTTGCAATAGCCCAAACGAAGTAAACTCTAAATTCAAAACGAAAACTTTAAACTTTAAACCTTAAACTTGAAACAAATTTGTTAAATTTGCACTTCAACTATTGAACGGAAATGACTGATAAGATCAAAGAATATATTGGCGAAGCACAAGCTTTTCAAACTGAAGACGCTGCCGAACTAGAAGCTTTTCGCATCAAATTCTTAGGTAAAAAAGGACTTTTAAACGACTTTTTTGCCGAATTTAAATTGGTGCCAAACGATCAGAAAAAAGAGTTTGGGCAAGTCATCAATTTATTGAAAACTACCGCCGAAGAAAAGATTAAAACCATACAAGAAGCACTAGAAAGTAAAGTTGAAATTAAAGGGGTTTATGGCGATTTAACACGTCCGGCTGAACCATTGACTATTGGCTCTCGTCATCCTATTTCAATAGTAAAAAACCAAATAATCGAGATCTTTTCTACCATCGGTTTCAACGTTTCTGAAGGACCAGAAATTGAAGACGATTGGCATAATTTTACCGCATTAAACTTGCCAGAATACCACCCGGCTCGTGACATGCAAGACACGTTTTTTATTCAAACCAATCCCGATATTTTGTTGCGAACGCACACCTCATCTGTGCAAGTTCGTTACATGGAAAACAACCAACCGCCAATTCGAACGATTTCGCCAGGTAGAGTGTTCAGAAATGAAGCCGTTTCATCACGTTCTCACTGCATTTTTCACCAAGTGGAAGGATTGTATATTGACAAAGACGTTTCGTTTGCCGATTTAAAACAAACGCTTCTTTATTTTACCAAAGAAATGTTTGGAAAATCTAAAATTCGCTTGCGTCCGTCCTATTTTCCTTTTACAGAACCAAGTGCCGAAATTGATATTTATTGGGGGTTAAAAACCGAAACCGATTACCGAATTACAAAAGGAACGGGTTGGTTAGAAATTGGAGGTTGCGGAATGGTAGATCCTAACGTGCTTAAAAATTGCGGTATCGACACCAATGAGTACAATGGTTTTGCCTTTGGAATGGGCGTAGAAAGAATCGCAATGTTGCTCTACCAAATAGGCGATATCAGAATGTTTTACGAAAATGACGTTCGTTTCTTAGAGCAATTTAAGGCAAGTATATAAGAAGAAAATAGATAATAGACGGATAGATGAAAGAAATTATCCGTCTATTATCTCTTAGTCTATCCTCTCACATCCTCCCAATGAAAAAAGACATTACAATTCCCGAAGTAGAAAATGTATTCGTTGCCGCCGTTCAAGAATGGAGCGATGATTTTATGGAAAAAGTGTGGTTTATCTATTTGGTAAACGACAGCGACTTTAACCTTGATAGTGTTATGGTGGTTTCAAAAGCCTTTGGAACTATTGATGGCGAAATTAAAAAAACCTCATTATTGCGTCACGCATTTATAAAAATTCCTGCCGTTTCCGTGGTAAAAGTCGAAATGCTAGAAAAAAGTGTCACCTCGCTTAATAACGAATTTATGGTTACTTTTTTTATTGGAAATACCCTTTACGATAAAAAATTTACCTTCAACGCCAATTCCATTTCTGAAAACAATGTAGAAGAAGTGCCTATTTTATTTGTAGATGGCGTAATTGTGAGATAAGTTTTAGGCTAGCTTGATTTTTAATTTCGAATCCTGCTAATCTAATTTTTCGGTAAGCTTTTTGAATACTTTTTTCGCGTCTTTTCCATCGTATAAAATGTCGTAAACAGCATCAATAATTGGAGTTTTTGCTCCATAAGACTGGTTCAATTGCCAAGCGCTTTTAGTTGCATAATACCCTTCAGAAACCATACTCATTTCCATCATTGCTGATTTTACGGTGTAGCCCTTTCCAATCATATTTCCGAACATTCTATTTCTAGAAAATACCGAATATCCGGTTACTAATAAATCTCCTAAATAAGCAGAATCATTAATGTTTCGTTTCATTCTGTGTACTTTACGAATAAATTTCTTCATTTCTCGAATTCCATTGCTCATTAAAACGGATTGGAAATTATCGCCATAACCTAAACCATGTGCCATTCCAGCGGCAATTGCATAAATATTTTTTAGCATCGCTGCATATTCAGTTCCAATAATATCATCACTGATTTTAGTTTTGATATAATCGCTACTTAGATATTTAGCTACTACTTTGGCTTTCTTAGAATCGCCACAAGCAATTGTTAAATAGGATAATCGTTCAAGGGCAACTTCCTCTGCGTGACAAGGCCCAGTAATTACGCCAATATTTTCAAATGGAATGTCGAAGGTTTTATTGAAATGTTCCCCGACAATTAAGCTTGATTCGGGAACAATTCCTTTAATAGCTGAAAATATTATTTTGTCTTCTAAACTTTCGTTTAAATTTTTTAATTCGTCATTTAAAAAGGCAGAAGGAATTGCAAAAATGATATAATCCGCATAAGCAACGGCTTCATTGATATCGCTTGTTAATCGTAATTTTTCAATGTGAAATTCTACGGAACTTAAATAGTTTGGGTTGTGAAAATGCGTTTTTATATGTTCAATTGCATCTTCATTTCTCATGTACCAAGCTATTTCTGGCAAGTTTGCACACAGCATTTTTGCTATTGCTGTTGCCCAGCTTCCTCCTCCTATTACTGCAAATTTTGGTTGATCTGTCATTTTTTATTTTTTTAGCCCCGACAGTAGCGGCATCCTGTTTTGGCGGGGTTCGACAAAACAGATATAGCGAATGGCGGGAATAGCTTCTAAAAATTATATTCCAAAAGTACTGAAATTTGATTAAATATAGCCAAAATATGATTTAACGCAATTTCTATATCAATCACTATAAAAATAATTTAACGTATAATTATGATTTTCAATACAATAGCGAGAAGTGTTTTGCGTTATTAAGTTATAAATCAAATGTGCAGTTGATTCATATTGTTGAAATTAGTTAAAATTATTGGTTGTTTTTTTAAATAAAAAGGCGTTCTAAATGTAAATTAAGAACGCCTTTTTTATTGGTATAAATATATATTAGTAACTCATTTCCACAATTTTACGGACTTTTTCAATGGTGATATTTTGTTTTTCACCCAAACCTACCCATCCTCTTTCTTGAAAACGATTTGCAATGAAGTCGGCAGTTGAATTGTAGTTGACTGTACATTCTGACAATTTGGTTTTCATTCCCATGGTATGAAAAAATTCGATTGTTTTATCGATGGCTTTTGCGGCAATTTCATCATCAGAACCCGTTAAATCGAATATTCTTTTTCCGTATTGTGCTAATTTTTGTTTTTTGGTTTCAAACATCACTTTATACAAATTTGGGGCAATAATAGCTAAAGTTCTTGCGTGATCGATATGGTATAAAGCGGTCAATTCGTGGCCTATCATATGAGTGGCCCAATCCGATGGAACTCCTTTTTGAATTAAGCCATTAAGTGCCATGGTACAACACCACATGTAATTGGAAGCCAAGGCATAATCTGAAGGATTTTGAACCACTTTAGGGCCAATTTCAAATAGCGTTTGTAAAATTCCTTCTGCAATTCGGTCTTGTAAATAACCGTCATGCGGATAGGTTAAATATTGCTCCATAACGTGGGTAAACGCATCGATAATCCCGTTTTGAATTTGTCTTTCTGGCAATGAGGTGATTACAGTTGGGTCGCAAATGGAGAATTTTGGGAATAAAGCACTACCTCCAAAAGCTAGTTTTTCTTGGGTTGCATTGATGGTTACCACCGATCCCGAATTCATTTCGCTGCCTGTTGCTGGCAAGGTTAAAACGGTTCCAAATGGAATTACTTTTGACCCTTCTTTTATCAAGATTCTCTTTTTTAGGATTTCCATAGGATCTCCTTCGTAATAAGTGGCGCCTGAAATAAATTTTACGCCATCAATTACCGATCCACCTCCAACAGCTAAAATGAAATCGATGTTTTTTTCTTTTACAACTTCAATAGCTTTCATTAAAGTTTCAAAATGGGGATTGGGTTCGATTCCTCCAAATTCAACAATTTCAAAACCGTTTAAAGCTGATTTAACTTGGTCGTAAACGCCATTTTTAAAAATGCTGCCTCCGCCATAAGCCAATACTATTTTGGCATTTTTAGGAACTAATGATCCTAATTTTTCGATTTGCCCTTTTCCAAAAACCAAGTTGGTAGGGTTGTATAATTCAAAGTTTTGCATGGTCTAATTTTTTATACAAATTTAAACTAAGATGAGTGATACACTTGAAAATTTATGTTAAAGATTTATTTAATCGAATTAATATTCAGGAATTAATATTCCATAAAAAAAAGTATCTTTAACACTCAAAAATTAAGTTATGTCTTTTTCCAATATAAAAATCCTTCATATCGACAGCAACCATCCTATATTATGGGGACAATTGCAGGAATTAGGGTTTACAAATCACGAAGATTTTACTTCATCGAAGGAAGAAATTGAAGAGAAAATTCAGGATTATCATGGAATTGTAATTCGCAGCCGATTTAAAATTGACGCAACTTTTCTAGATAAAGCGACTAATTTAAAATTCATAGCTAGAGTGGGCGCTGGTTTGGAAAGCATCGATTGTGACTATGCCGTTTCAAAAAATATTACATTAATTGCTGCTCCTGAAGGAAATAAAAACGCTGTTGGTGAGCATGCGCTTGGAATGTTATTGTCACTTTTAAACAACCTCAATCAGGCCGATTTAGAAATAAAAAACGGTCGTTGGAATCGGGAAGAAAATCGAGGTCATGAATTGGATGGAAAAACAGTTGGGATTATAGGCTACGGAAATATGGGCAAATCTTTTGCAAAGAAACTACGAGGTTTTGAGTTAGAAGTTCTTTTTTATGACATTCTTGAAAATGTGGGTGATGCTAATGCCAAACCTGTTTCTTTAGCAGAATTACAAGAAAAATCGGATGTTATAAGTTTGCACACCCCTTGGAATTCCTCCACCGATAAAATGATAAATTCTTCATTTATCAACTCTTGTGCAAAACCATTTTGGTTTATCAATTCGGCAAGGGGAAATTCTGTGGTGACAGATGATTTAGTGCAAGGTTTAAAGTCGGGGAAAATTTTAGGAGCCGCATTAGACGTTTTGGAATATGAAAAATTATCCTTCGAAAACTTGTTTTTAGACTCCGAAAAACCAGCTGCATTCGACTATTTGCTTCAAGCAAAAAATGTTCTTTTAACACCCCACATTGCGGGATGGACGTTTGAAAGTCATGAAAAATTAGCACAAGTAATAGTTGATAAAATCAAGGATAAGTATTTTTAAAAAATCTACCATAAAATCATAAAATGTAATTGTTGTTACAATTAATTTAATACATTAGCAATCTTTAAATCTAAACCCAAAATCTATGGAAGCACAAAAAGTGGACTTATTTATGATTATGAATGCAAAGTATTTTGACAGTTATCAATTAACCTCAATTAGAGAACGATTAATTCAAATGGATGAATCTAGATGGGTAATCGTTCAATCGTTGCAATTAAAAGATCCCACAACTAGTTTAATAATTTCAATCGTAGGGGGTGGTGGATTAGGAATTGACCGTTTTTACATTGGTGATACTGGAATGGGAATTGGAAAACTATTGACTTGTGGTGGGTTTGGAATTTGGACAATTATTGATTGGTTCCTAATTATGGGAGCCACTCGTGAAAAAAATATGGAAGTGTTTCAAAGATCGGTTTATTAATAAATGTCGAAAAACAAGTTATATCTAATCGTATTAATAGCTTGTTTTTCAGGATATCTCTATTTGTTTTTAACAAGCAATTATTTTGAAGGCGAGCAAACATCTGTTTGTATGATTAAAAATGCAACTGGTTATCCTTGTCCTTCTTGCGGAACAACTAGGGCTGTTCAATCGCTGTATAAAGGGGATTTGACAGGCTCATTACTGTATAACCCCTTCGGAATAATTTTGAGTGTTGCCCTGTTCATTTTGCCTTTTTGGATTGGTTTTGATTTAACAACTAAACGAAAATCATTTTATGAGGCCTATAATAAAATAGAGTCCGTTTTAAAACAAAAAAAAATAGCAATTCCAGTTATAATTCTGGTTGTACTCAACTGGATTTGGAATATTTATAAAGAATTATGACAAAAGAAACCCACTTCGCATATCAACCCACAGAACACGAAAACGAAAAGGCATCCAACAGTTATTTAATGTCTTTAGTAGCTGTAATTGCTGGACTTCCATTGCCAATTATTAATTTATTGGCCACCTTTTTTTTCTATTTAGCCAACCGAAAAAGCACTTATTTTGTGAGATGGCATTGCACCCAAGCCTTGCTTTCGCAAATGGTACTGCTTTTTGCAAATAGTTATAGCTTTTGGTGGACCGTTTCCATAATTTTTACAGATGAAAAAGCAACAAATAACTATTTTGCCTATTTATTTACAGTAATTGTTTTTAATGTTTTGGAAATTATTTCAACCATTTATTGTGCCATGCAAACAAGAAAAGGTAAGCATGTTGAAGTTTTCTTTTTTGGAAATTTGACTAATTTAATCTGTAGATCATAATGGGAAAGAAAATCATACTCCAGGGACTTATAATAATTATCGCATTCTTCGGCTTTTTTTATGGGCTTTCACAAATAGATTGGGTTACTGGATTTCATGTAAAACAAATTCGAAGTTCATCAGAAAATAAAATTGGCGAATTAATATGGGATGAAATTTCATCAACAGAAAAAGTAAATACAAATGATTCTATTAGTAAAACTTTGGATAAATTACTAGAGCCTATTTGTAAAAACAATAAAATTGAAAGAGATTCCTTGAAGGTTCATATTGTTGAAAAAGACGAAATCAATGCTTTTGCACTTCCAAATAATCACTTAGTAGTTTACACCGGTTTAATAACCGAATGTAAAAATCAAGAAGCTTTACAAGGTGTTTTAGGTCATGAAATGGCTCACATTGCCAATAATCATGTCATGAAAAAACTATCAAAAGAAATTGGCTTATCTGTATTACTTTCTGCGGGTACTAGTGGAAAAGGCGGAGCTTTGATTAAAGAAATTTTAAAGTCCCTTTCTTCTTCTGCCTATGACCGAACTTTGGAAAAAGAGGCTGATATGGCAAGTGTTGATTATTTACTAAAAGCGAATATTAACCCGGAACCTTTTGCCGATTTCATGTTTGAATTGTCGCAACAAAAAGATGTGTCTGATAGTTTGTATTGGATTTCTTCACACCCAGAATCGGAAGAACGTGCTAAATATATTTTGGACTATTTGAAAGGGAAGAAATATAAAAAGCAAACTACCATCTCCATAACTGAATGGGAAAATTATAAGACCCTAATAAAATTAAAAACCGATAAATAAAATAAACACTATTCAAATGAAAAAAATTGTCTTGTTACTCCCGTTACTTTTTATTACAAAGAATTTCTCACAAACGAAAAATTTTATTGACTTGCCCTACATCGAAACTTCTGCAAAAGTAGATACCCTTGTAACGCCAGATCGGATTTTTCTAACTATTTTGATTACCGAAAAAGACACCAAAAATAGAACTTCTGTTGAGGAATTAGAAAGTAAAATGAATCTTAAGTTAAAATCACTTGGAATAATTACTGAAAAACAATTGACCTTGAATGATTTAACTAGTAATTACAAAAAATACTTTTTAAAGCAACAAGAAATTCTCAAAACTAAAAGTTATTCACTAGTTGTTTATGATGCAAAAACGGCTTCTAAAGTAATTGCGGCTTTAGAAGAAGAAGAAATTTCAAATGTTTCTTTAGAAAAAACGGAGTATTCAAAAACCGAACAATTGCTATTAATACTAAAAGGGAAAGCCATTGTTAAAGCAAAAAATACTGCCATTGCATTAACAAAACCATTGAATCAGAAAGTTGGAAATGCCATTTATATTTCCGATAGTAATTCTACGGTTAGTAATATGCTAAGTGGAAGGGTTCAAGGAGTACAAATTCGAGGGTTTGCCAGTATGAATGCCGAAAGTGATTATGACCCCATTGATATTGCCTTCGATAAAATTAAAATTGAAACGCAGATAAATGTAAATTTTAAATTAGAATAAGCTCTATACACTAGTAAAAAAGCGACATATTTGTCGCTTTTTTTATTTTTATAAATCTCCTTTTTCGGATAATTTTCGTTCTAATTCCGCTTGAAACTCTTCCATAACTGGCTTAACTGTGCTGTCAGGAATATCAGAAATTCTAATGTACATTAAGCCATCAATAGCATTATTAAATAACGGATCAACGTTGAAGGCAACCACTCTGGCGTTTTGCTTGATGTATTTTTTTATCAAAACCGGAAGTCTTAAAGTTCCCGGTTCTAATTCGTCAATAATTTTGTCAAACTTATTTAAATCGGATTCCGCTTCATTAAAAACAAAGTCTTTATCGGCATCTTTCAATTTAACTTTAAACGCTTTTTTAGGATGAATATATTGCGCAATATAAGGATCATAGAAATTAGATTTCATGAATTCTATCATCAGCGATTTTGAAAATTCTGAAAACTGGTTACTTATACTCACGCCTCCAAGTAAAAATTTATGCTCTGGAAATCGCAAAGTAGTATGAATAATCCCTTTCCAAAGTAGGAAAAGAGGCATTGGCTTTTGTTGGTATTCTTTAATAATAAAGGCGCGTCCCATTTCGATAGATTTTGACATCATATCGTGTAATTCAGGTTCAAAACGGAAAAGCTCATTTAAATAAAAACCATCCATTCCGTATTTTGGATAAATTTCAGATCCCAATCCCATTCTATAAGCTCCGGCAACTTTTTTAGCCTCCTCGTCCCACAAAAACATGTGATGGTAATATTTATCAAATTTGTCTATATCGGTTGATTCGTTGGTGCCTTCGCCCACTTCTCGAAAAGTAATTTCTCGTAAACGTCCTAATTCATGTAAAACATTTGGGATTTTATCTGCCTGAGCAAAAAATACCTCGTAGTTTTTACTTTGCAGCAAACGGCAATCTGCGGCTCTTAATGCGTCCACTTCTTGAATCATGTTTTCAACAGAAGCGCCTGTAACAATAGCTTTAGGTCCTTTTTTAGGAAGTTTAATTTTGGGTGTTGGTAAAAATGATTTTTCTTTCACAAATGCTTTGGAAAGCATGTAGGTTTTTTTACGCAAGAACTTTGAATATTCATCAATGGTTTCATATTCATTTTGCTCTTTTACAGAAATTGGTTTTCCAATTCTAACTTTTATTACTCTTTCTTTTTGAGAAAATACTTCCGATGGTAATTTAGCTGTGCGCAAAGTGTCTCCAATTTTTGATAAAAAGTAAAATAACTGACTATTTTTTGCATGAAAGTAAATTGGGACTACCGGTACTTGCGCTTTTCGAATTACTTTTATTGCGCCTACTTCCCATGGTTTATCAACTACTAATTTTCCGTCTTTATAAGTTGAAACTTCTCCAGCTGGAAACATCCCAAGTGGCTTTCCTTCACTTAAATGCATCAAAGTTTCCTTAATTCCAATGACACTGGACTTGGCATCTTTGTGATTTTCAAATGGATTTACAGGCATTATATACTTTTTAATGGGAGCTATTCTATGTAAAAGAAAATTAGCAATTATTTTAAAATTAGGTTCTCTTTCAATCATTAATTTCAATAATAGAGCGCCATCAATTCCTCCTAATGGGTGGTTTGAAATGGTAATGTAAGCTCCGTCTTTTGGTAAACGTTTAAAATCATCTTCCGGAATTTCAAATTTAATTTCTAAATCATCTAAAATAGCATTTAGAAATGCTACATCTTCCAAATGCTTATTTTTATCGTAGAACTTATTAAGCGTAGATATTTTTAAAACTTTCATCAGTAACCATCCTGAAAAAGTTCCCAAAAAACCATATTTATCGGCTTTTATTGCTTTTGCTACTTCTTTAGCGGTAACTAAACCCATTGTTTTTTCTATTTAAAACCTAAAAACAAAGATAGAAAAAAAGTTACGTATCCAATGGAATTTAGAGTCCAATTTCTTTAAATTTTCTGCTATAATCGTTAAGTTTTTTATTACTTTTGGAAATATTAATATTGAATTATTATAATGAGAATTATTTCTTATAATGTAAATGGAATTCGAGCAGCCATTTCGAAAGGGTTTGTCGAATGGTTACAACATGCTAATCCAGACGTTATTTGCCTTCAGGAGATAAAAGCTACCGAAGATCAAGTGCCCTGTTTGGATATTGAAATGGCGGGTTATCCTTACCAATATTATTTTCCAGCAACTAAAAAAGGATATAGTGGTGTAGCAATTTTATCAAAAATTAAACCCAATGCTATCGTTTTTGGAACTGGGATTGAACACATGGATTTTGAAGGTAGAAATATACGTGTCGATTTTGATAAGTTATCTGTGATGAGTTTGTATTTGCCTTCTGGCACAAATAGTGATCGATTGAGTCATAAATTCATGTTCATGGATGATTTTCAAAATTACATAAATGAGCTAAAAAAGGAAATTCCAAATTTGGTGATTTGTGGTGATTATAACATTTGCCATAAGGCGATAGACATTCATGATCCTGTTAGAAATGCCAATGTGTCTGGATTTTTACCCCAAGAACGGAATTGGTTGGACCAGTTTATGAAAAATGGATTTATAGATAGCTTTCGTTTTTTCAACGACCATCCCGATAATTATAGTTGGTGGAGCTATAGAGCAGGTGCTCGCGGAAACAATAAAGGCTGGCGAATTGACTACTGCCTTGTGAGTGAAACATTAAAAGAAAAATTAAAAAGGGCCTATATTTTACCAGAAGCAAAACATTCTGACCATTGTCCCGTTGTAGTAGAAATAGAATAATTTAACCCTCGTAAAATTAATTAAAATGATAAAAAAAATTTCAATAGGATTAGTGCTAATTGCTTTATCAAGCTCTTGCGTTTCGAAAAAAGTTTTTAATGAGTTAGAAACTAAATTTGCCGATTTAAAGAAAGAAAATAGAAAAACCTTAGATTTATATGATAGTATTTCGAAATCTAAAAGCAAACTTGATATAGATTATTCAACGCTTAAAAAAGACTATGAAAAAACAAAAGCCGAAAGAGATAAGCTAGCAATTGACTTTGCTGCAGCAGATAAAAATCTGAAAACCTTGCAGGCTTCCTATAATGCATTAGAAAAAAATAGTGATGAATCTTTAAAGGAAAACATGGCTAAAAACAGAGAGTTATTAGCACAATTAGAAGCCAAAGAAAAAGCACTTGCCGCTGAAAAAGAAAGGCTTAACAAATTGAGTGCGGATTTGAAAAAAGGAACCGATCGAGTGAACGAATTAGAAAGTATTATGGCGGCTAAAGAAGCAGCGATGAAAAAACTAAAAGACGCGCTTTCAAAATCTTTAAAAGCATTTGAAGGAAAAGGATTAACTGTAAATCAAAGAGATGGTAAAGTTTATGTTTCTATGGAAAATAAATTGCTTTTTGAATCAGGAAGTTGGGCTGTAGGCCCAGAAGGTAAAAAAGCAGTCGTATTAGTAGCTTCCGTTTTAGCTCAAAACCCTGATATTTCCGTGTTAATTGAAGGACATACCGATAACGATAAATTTGCAGGAGCTGTTGGACAAATTGAAAACAACTGGGATCTTTCTACTAAAAGAGCGACTGCAATTGTAACTATTTTATCTGAAAATAAAGGCGTTAAAAAAGACAATCTTACGGCTGCAGGAAGAGGGGAATTTGCCCCGTTAATGAGTAATGATACTCCTGAAGGAAAAGCAAAAAATAGAAGAATTGAAATTATTTTGACACCAAAATTAGATGAAATATCTAAAATGTTGAACGAATTGTAAAAAGGTTCAAAGTAAAAAAGGTTCAAAGGTTCAGAGTTCTACTTTGGGCCTTTTTTACTTTACTAATTTATAACTTTACATTTAACTATGAAATACAGTAATTTACCAAATACCTCTACTGAAATCAGTAAAATCGGCCTTGGAACCATGACTTTCGGTCAACAAAATAACGAAGCTGAAGGTCATGCCCAAATGGATTATGCACTTGCAAATGGGGTTAATTTTTTTGATACGGCAGAAATGTATTCGATACCAGCAAAAAAAGAAACCTATGGGAGTACTGAAAAAATAATTGGAAACTGGTTTAAAAAAACTGGAAATCGGGAAAATGTAATTCTCGCAACTAAAATTGCAGGACCCAACAGAAACCTAAACTACCTGCGGGAAGAAAATGACTTTTCTCCCGAAAGTCTTACTTACGCTTTAGACCAAAGTTTAAAACGATTACAAACAGACTACATCGATTTATACCAATTGCATTGGCCCGAAAGAAAATCAAATATGTTTGGGGTACTCGGATTTAAAGTTCAGGAAGATCCATGGGAAGATAATTTCCAATCGGTTTTAGAATGTTTGCAAGGATTTATCAATCAAGGGAAAATTAGAAATATTGGGGTTTCTAATGAAACTCCTTGGGGATTAATGCGTTTTCTAGAAGAAAGCAAAAAACATAATTTACCCAGAATGGCGACCATTCAAAATCCGTATTCCTTAGTCAATAGAAGCTTTGAAGTGGGCCTTTCAGAGGTCTGTCATCGAGAAAACGTGGGCCTTCTTGCCTATTCCCCTTTGGCATTTGGAGTACTATCAGGGAAGTTCCTAAATGGTGCCAACCCACCAAATGCAAGAATAAATTTGTTTCCACAATTTGCTCGTTACAATAACGAAAATACTAGAGAAGCCACTAGAAGATATTATGAAATAGCCACCGATTTTGGACTCACTTTAACCGAATTGTCATTAGCTTTTGTTACGCAACAACCGTTTTTGTCAAGTACCATTATTGGAGCAACAACATTGGAACAATTGAAAGAAAATATCAATACAATTAAGGTAACTTTAGATGAAAATGTAGTAGCAGAAATAGATAAAATTCAAAGTATTTTTCCAAACCCCGCGCCTTAAACCTTTTGCAAAATGAAAAAAATAACTTCCGGTTTGTTTCTAATTATCATCCTAAATTTATTTTCATGCAACGCATCAAAAGAGCCATTTTATGCTTCCCCTCCACAAGAAATAAAATCTATTACGTTTGAAAATTGGACTGGCGGAAGAATGGAAAGCGGCAGCGGGACGGTATTTGTGATTGAGTTAGAAAAGCCCCTTCGAAAAAATATCCAACTAATAAAAATTTATTACCAGAATCTAGAAACCGAATTAGTTCAAGTTAATGAAACTAAATTTAGAGCCAATTTTCACTATAACACCATCTATCAAAATCCCCAAACCTCAGCAATTGCTAATAAAGAATTCCATTTAAAAGCAAATGAAGCCGTAATAGAATATGAAAAAGATGGGTTAAAACACTGGTATAAATGCACCCAAATAAAAGAAATTACACCAATACTATTTCCCTAGAAAATGTGCTAAAAATTACTTATTTTTGTTAATTACAAATTACAATCAGCAATTTTGAGTTTATATAAAAATCTTTTCAAACAAACTGCAATTTACGGCCTGGCAACAGTTTTACCGCGTATGTTCAGTTTTTTATTAGTCCCATTATATACCGATTTGCTCCCTAAAGCAGCCTACGGAAAAGTAACCATCGTATTTGCTTGGATGATTTTCTTCAATGTGATTTTAGCCTACGGAATGGAAACCACTTTTTTCAGATTCTATAATAACGAACCCAATAAAAAAGCAGTAATAGAAACTACCACTATTTCCCTGTTTTGGTCAACGTTGCTATTTCTTTGTTCCGCGTTATTATTGAAAAATCAACTCGCCGATTGGTCTGGAATCGACGTGCAATATATCATTTATACCATTTGGATTCTCGTATTAGATGCCCTGGTAATTGTTCCGTTTTCTAAACTTCGAGCCTACCAAAGACCAATGGTTTATGCCGTTATTAAGATAGGAAATGTAGTAGTGAACTTGTCTTTAAACGTTTTCTTCCTAATTTATTTGCCGAAAATCGCTCAAGCAAATCCAGATAGTTTCTTAGGCTCTTTATATACCGAAAATTTTGAAATAGGCTATATTTTTGTTTCCAATATCATTGCTAGTTTCCTAACATTTATAGCATTATCGCCAAACTATTTTCACGTCAATTGGGAGTTTGACTTTGCGCTTTGGAAGCGAATGATGCGCTACGGATTGCCAATTATGGTGGCAGGAATTGCCTTTGCAATCAACGAACAATTTGACAAAATCCTATTAGGAAAATTACTTCCTGCCAATATTGCCGAAGCCGAAGTAGGTGTTTATTCCGCTTGCTACAAACTCGGATTATTCATGGTTTTATTTAGAACCGCCTATACCTTGGGAATTGAGCCCTTCTTTTTCAGTCATGCTAAAAATGAAAATGCGCCACAAACCTATGCGACAATTACCAAATATTTCGTCATTTTTGGGTCATTTATTTTACTTTCTGTAATCGTTTTTGCCGATGTTTTAAAATACATAATGCTTCGTGATCCCTCCTACTGGGAAGCCATGAAAGTGGTTCCGCTAATTATTTTAGCTAACTTTTTCCTTGGAATTTACACCAATTTATCCGTGTGGTACAAACTAATTGACAAAACCTATATTGGTGCCTATATTTCAATTTTTGGGGCGTTGATTACGTTGATTTTGAATTTCACCTTAATCCCAATTATGGGCTATTATGGTTCAGCAATTGCTACAATTGCTGCCTATGGAAGCATGATGGCGATATCCTATGTTCTCGGAAATCGATATTATCCTATCCCTTACGACTTCAAAAAAATTAGTGGTTACCTAGGATTATCGATTCTGTTTTCCATAATTTCTTTCTATTATTTCCGTGAAAATTATTTTGTCGGAGTGCCTTTATTGCTAGTATTTATGTATTTTATATACCACAACGAAAAAGAAACATTGAACAAAATTTTAAATCGTAAAAATAATTAGAAGCCATTTCCCGCTATCCGCTATATCCACGCAAAAAAGCGTGGGATGCCGCTTCTATCGGGGCTAAAAACGCTTAGATTATCAAACACAATTTTTAGATTACAAAAATGAAAATAAACATTATTAATAAATCACAACACGAATTACCAAACTACGAAACCATCGCTTCTGCAGGAATGGATTTACGCGCTAATTTAACTGAATCTATCACGCTAAATCCATTGGAAAGAACCATCGTAAAAACAGGTCTTTTCATTGAATTGCCAATAGGTTATGAAGCACAAGTTCGCCCTAGAAGCGGATTGGCAGCCAAGAAAGGAATCACCGTTCTCAATTCCCCAGGAACTGTAGATGCTGATTATCGTGGAGAAATTGGTGTAATTTTAGTAAATTTATCCCCCGATCCTTTCGTTATCGAAAATGGAGAAAGAGTCGCGCAATTAATCATCGCAAAACACGAACGTGCCCAATGGATTGAAGTTCAAGAATTGTCAGAAACGGCAAGAGGCGAAGGCGGTTTTGGAAGCACCGGAGTAAAATAAATTCAAAAATTGAAAGATTTTCAGTAATTTTTTAATCATTGAATAATTAAATCTTATAATAACAAAATATGAAAATAATAGTGCCAATGGCGGGCCGTGGCTCCCGATTAAGACCACACACGTTAACTGTACCAAAACCGTTAATTCCTATTGCTGGTAAACCTATCGTTCATCGTTTGGTGGAGGATATCGCGTCGGTAATCAATCAAGAAATTGAAGAAATTGCCTTTATTATCCATAAAGACTTTGGAAAACAAGTAGAAGTAGAACTTATTGCGATAGCCGAAAAATTGGGTGCCAAAGGAACCATTTGCTATCAAAATGAAGCTTTAGGAACGGCTCACGCAATAATGTGTGCTAAAGAATCAATGAAAGGCCCAATTGTAGTTGCCTATGCCGATACCCTTTTTAGAGCCGATTTTTCTCTTGATACCTCAGCCGATAGCGTGATATGGGTAAAACAAGTGGAAGATCCAAGTGCTTTTGGAGTAGTACAATTAAATGAAAATAATCAAATTGTTGACTTCGTAGAAAAGCCAAAAGAGTTTGTTTCTGACCTTGCAATAATTGGGATTTACTATTTTAAATCTGGGGAAACTTTACGTGCCGAATTGCAATATTTATTAGATCATAATGTGGTAAAAGGAGGCGAATATCAATTGACAGATGCGCTTGAAAACATGAAAGTGAAAGGGCTAAAATTTGTCCCTGGAAAAGTAGACGAATGGATGGATTGCGGAAACAAAAATGTGACTGTAGAAACCAATTCAAGATTGCTAGGTTTCCTTCATGCCGACGGTGAAAATCTAGTTGATTCCTCTGTTGTTTGTGAAAACAGCACCATCATT
>CAIJFC010000094.1 GCA_903819815.1 uncultured Bacteroidota bacterium | reverse complement strand
ACCAACCGCTGACGGACTTTTTGAAGTTCGTGGTGTAGAATGTTTAGGTGCTTGCGGGTATGCCCCAATGATGCAATTGGGAGATTTCTATAAAGAACATCTTACCAAAGAAAAAATCGATCAATTGATTGTTGATTGTAAAGAAGATAAAATTACGTTACACGATAAATAATATGTCACAAAAAATATTATTAGACAAAATTAATGTTCCGGGAATTCGTACCTATGAAGTTTACCGCCAAAATGGTGGTTATGCTTCTGTGGAAAAAGCGATAAAAAAGATGACTCCTGATGAAGTAGTTGAAGAAGTAAAAACTTCAGGACTTCGTGGTCGTGGTGGAGCAGGATTTCCAGCGGGTATGAAATGGAGTTTCATTGATAAAAAATCAGGAAAACCAAGACATTTAGTTTGCAATGCAGACGAATCAGAACCAGGGACTTTCAAAGATCGCTATTTGATGGAATTCATTCCTCATTTACTGATTGAAGGAATGATTACCTCAAGTTTTGCGTTGGGAGCCAATTTATCCTACATCTATATTCGTGGAGAATACATGTGGGTTTACAAAATATTAGAAAGAGCCATCGCCGAAGCGAAAGCAGCGGGTTGGTTGGGGAAAAATATATTAGGATCGGGTTACGATTTGGAATTGTATGTTCAAATTGGCGCTGGAGCTTACATCTGTGGAGAAGAAACGGCACTGATTGAATCATTGGAAGGGAAAAGAGGAAATCCTAGAATCAAGCCTCCATTTCCAGCAATTTCAGGGCTTTGGGCTAATCCAACTGTGGTGAACAATGTAGAAACTATTGCTGCTGTGCCTTGGATTATTAATAATTCAGGTGAAGATTATGCTAAAATTGGTATTGGTCGTTCTACAGGAACTAAATTAATTTCGGCTTCAGGACATATTAAAAACCCAGGAGTTTATGAAATTGAATTGGGATTAAGTGTTTACGAATTTATGAATTCTGATGAATATTTAGGCGGAATGAGTTCTGATCGCCCGTTAAAAGCATTCGTGCCTGGAGGAAGTTCGGTACCCGTTTTACCAGCTGATTTAATTTACAAAACAGCCAACGGGGAAGATCGTTTAATGACCTACGAATCTTTGAGTGACGGAGGATTTGTATCCGGTTCCATGTTGGGATCAGGAGGTTTTATTGTTTACAATGACACTTCTTGTATAGTAAGAAACACTTGGAATTTTTCAAGATTTTATCATCATGAAAGTTGCGGTCAATGTTCGCCTTGTCGGGAAGGTACGGGATGGATGGAAAAAGTATTGCACCGAATTGAAAACGGTCACGGGCGTGAAGAAGATATCGATTTGCTATTAAGCATTCAAAGCAAAATTGAAGGGAATACCATTTGTCCGTTAGGTGATGCTGCAGCTTGGCCAGTGGCTTCTGCAATTCGTCATTTTAGAGACGAGTTTGAATACCATATTCGATTCCCAGAAAAAATAAAAAATAGAGATCACTTTGTGACGGAGCCTTTTTCTAAAGTCGTAATGTCATAAAGTCGAAAGTCTCAAAAAAATAAAAAAGTAGTACCTAAATTTTCAGATGAATTTTCATAAACAACAACTTGGAACTTAAACCTGAAACTTTAAACCAAATAGAAAATGAAAGTAACTATAGATGGTCAAGCGATTGAAGTAGCACCAGGAACAACTATCCTGCAAGCTGCGCGTATGATTGGTGGCGAAAGCGTTCCTCCAGCAATGTGCTATTATTCTAAATTAGAAGGTAGCGGCGGAAAATGCCGTTGTTGTTTAGTGGAAGTTGCAAAAGGTAGCGAAGCCGATCCAAGACCGATGCCAAAATTGATGGCTTCTTGTGTAACAGGATGTCAAGATGGAATGGAAATTAATAGCAATTCATCAGAAAGAGTAACGGAAGCGAGAAAATCGGTGACGGAATTCTTATTGATAAATCACCCGTTGGATTGTCCAGTTTGCGATCAAGCAGGAGAATGTGATTTGCAAAATTTAAGTTTCAAACACGGAAAATCTGAGACAAGATTCATCGAAGAAAAAAGAACTTTTGAACCAGAAGATATTGGTCCAAACATTCAATTGCACATGAATCGTTGTATCCTTTGCTACCGATGTGTGATGGTTGCCGATCAATTGACGGACAATCGCGTTCACGGTGTAATGGATAGAGGAGATCACTCTAATATTTCCACTTGTATATCAAAAGCCATTGACAACGAATTTTCTGGAAACATGATTGACGTTTGTCCAGTTGGTGCTTTAACCGATAAAACATTCCGATTCAAATCGAGAGTTTGGTTCAACAAACCTTATAATGCGCACAGAGATTGCGATAAATGTTGTGGGAAAACTACCGTTTGGATGTTTGGTGACGAAATTCAAAGGGTAACAGGAAGAAAAGACGAGTACCATGAAGTGGAGGAATTCATTTGCAACGGATGTCGTTTTGATCATAAAGAAGTTTCTGATTGGGTAATTGAAGGGCCTCGTAAATTCGAGAAAGATTCTGTAATCAATCAAAATAAATACAACAGAGAATTACAACCTGTTCAAATTGCTACGGAAATGGGAATCTTGAAAGGAAGAGACCAAGATCGTAAAAAAATCAGTATGCCAGAGGTGCCGATGAGTAAAGAAGAAGAACAAGAATTTCAAAAAGGTAATCTTTAGATGATGGATACTACTATTATAATCGAAAAAAGTGTCATTATTTTTGTTGTTTTTGCAATTACAATGTTGATGGCGATGTATTCTACTTGGGCAGAGCGTAAAGTAGCTGCTTGGTTGCAAGACAGAATTGGTCCCAATAGAGCGGGTCCGCTTGGATTACTACAACCTCTTGCCGATGGATTAAAATTATTTGCTAAAGAAGAATTTGAACCAAACACACCCAATAAATTTCTATTTGTAGTTGGTCCCGCAATTGCAATGAGTACGGCGTTAATGACCAGTGCGGTAATTCCTTGGGGAGATAAATTGCACCTTTTTGGAAGAGATATCTTACTTCAAGCAACGGATATTAACGTGGCGGTTTTGTATATTTTTGCTGTTGTTTCAGTGGGCGTTTACGGAATTATGATTGGGGGTTGGGCATCCAATAATAAATTCTCCTTGATAGGAGCTATTCGAGCTGCTTCGCAAATGATTTCGTATGAAGTGGCGATGGGACTTTCGATAATTGCATTATTGATGATGACAGGTACATTGAGTTTAAGAGAAATCTCGGCTCAACAATCAGGAATGAATTGGAATGTTTTTTACCAACCTTTATCTTTCTTGATATTTTTAATTTGCGCTTTTGCAGAAACCAATAGAACCCCTTTTGATTTAGCAGAATGTGAAACGGAATTAATTGGTGGGTACCATACGGAATATTCTTCAATGAAAATGGGTTTCTACTTGTTTGCTGAATATGCAAATATGTTTATCTCGTCTACCATATTAGCCGTTTTATTCTTCGGAGGATATAATTATCCTGGAATGAGTTGGGCGGTTGAAAATTGGGGAGTTAATATTGCCAATGTTTTAGGAATTGTTGTCTTATTTATAAAAATATGTGGATTTATATTTTTCTATATGTGGGTGCGATGGACGATTCCAAGATTTAGATACGATCAATTGATGCATTTGGGATGGAGAATATTAATTCCATTGTCGATTGTGAATATTATGATTACGGGAATTGTAATTTTAAGACACGAAATAATTGCTTATTTGGGATTTTAAATTGAGAATGAGGTGGTCGCAAATTGCGACCACCTCATGAAAGTAAAAAGAAAATTATATATATGAGCCAAGAAATTAGTATTACAGAGGAATTTATAATGAGCAAAATCTTGCTTATTCGAAATAAAAAAGTAATGATAGATTCCGATTTAGCAACGCTTTACGGAGTTGAAACAAAACAGTTAAAAAGACAGGTAAGAAGAAATATAGAGCGATTTCCTGAAGACTTTATGTTTGAATTAACGAAGACTGAATTTGAAATTTTAAGGAGCCAATTTGGCACCTTTAAATAAGGAGAACATTCAAAATACTTGCCGATGGCATTTACAGAACAAGGAGTTGCGATGCTATCAAGCGTTTTAAATAGTCCGGCGGCAATTAAAGTTAATATTGAAATTATTCGGGTTTTTACTAAAATAAGAGAGGTATTAACCGAAACTTTAAGCGTAAAACTTGAAATTGAAGAAATAAAAAAGAAGTTGGTGAATCATGACAAGAACATTGAATTGGTTTTTAACTACTTGGATGAAATGATGGAAAAGCAAGATAATAAAGTGGAAAGAATCAAAATTGGTTACAAAAAATAATAATTAAAAGATAAACAATTATAAAGACCCGAATGCCCTAGCCCTGATTGCAGTGCAAATCCCACGCTTTTTAGCGTGGATTGAAACGGAAAGCAGGATTAAGCTTCAAATAAAAAAATAAAGATGTCAATACAAAGTATGTCCTTATCGGGAAGAAAAAAAGAGGTTTCTAACAAGAAAATGACTTTTTTGGAAAGCATGTATTTGCTTGCGATAATTAAAGGTTTGATTATTACAATCCAACACTTGTTTCGTAGAAAAGTAACGATTCAATATCCAGAGCAAGTTCGAGAAATGAGCCCTGTTTATCGTGGCCAACACCAATTGAAACGGGACGAACAAGGTCGTGAAAACTGTACTGCTTGCGGGTTGTGTGCTTTGTCCTGCCCAGCGGAAGCAATTACAATGAAGGCGGAAGAACGCAAAGCCAACGAGATGCATTTGTACCGTGAGGAAAAATATGCTTCGATATATGAAATCAATATGTTGCGTTGCATTTTTTGTGGATTGTGTGAAGAAGCGTGTCCGAAAGATGCAATTTACCTTACTACTTCTAAAGAATTGGTTCCTTCTAGCTATGAAAGAGAAGATTTTATTTTTGGAAAAGATCGCTTGGTAATGCCTTTAGACGTTGCTATGCAAAACGCTCAACTTAATAACGCCAACTAATGACCCCATTTCTAATTATTTTTTGTGTATTAGCAGCGATAACATTATCGACAGCTTTTTTGACGGTTTTCAGTAGAAACCCCATTCATAGCGCTATTTATTTGGTAATTTGCTTTTTCTCTATTGCGGGTCATTACCTATTATTGAATTCTCAATTTCTAGCTGTAGTTCATATTATAGTTTATTCGGGAGCGATAATGATTTTATTCTTGTTCACCATCATGTTAATGAATTTGAACAAAGAAGATGAAGTCCATAAACCACGTGTAACCCGTTTTGGTGCAGTGATTTTATTCTGTTCGACTTGCTTGATTTTACTATTCATTTTTTTGAATTCTAAACCTATTATGGGTGAATATGATACTAGTGGAGAAGATTTTCAATCCATAAATAAGTTGGGGAAAGTTTTACTAAACGAATATATGGTGCCATTTGAATTTGCATCAATTCTGCTTTTAGTAGCTATGATAGGTACTGTTTTATTGTCTAAGAAAGAAAAAATAGAAAAATAATATGAACAATGTTTTAAATCAAATAGGTATTGAAAACTATATTTTCCTTGCTGTAATACTTTTTAGTATTGGAGTATTTGGAGTATTGTACAGACGAAATGCCATTATCGTATTTATGTCGATTGAGATCATGCTAAACGCGGTGAATTTACTTTTTGTAGCCTTTTCAACTTACCATCAAGATGCCCAAGGACAAGTTTTTGTATTCTTCTCAATGGCTGTTGCGGCAGCTGAAGTTGCGGTAGGGTTGGCAATATTGGTTTCAATATTTAGAAATTTAGGTTCGATTGATATCGATAATTTAAAAAATTTAAAAGGATAATATAATGGATACCAATTTAGCTTTAGTCTTACTATTGTCCCCTTTTATAGGATTTTTATTCAATGTTTTCTTCGGGAAAAAAATTGGAAAAACGTTTTCTGGAACTATCGGAACACTTTCAGTGGTGGTTTCTTTTGCTGTTTCTATTTTCTTTTTTCTAAAAGTAAATGAATCACATCAAGCCATTGTAATTAATCTATTTGATTGGATAAAATTCAGCAATTTCAGTGTAAAATTCGGATTTCTTTTGGACCAATTGTCACTTTTATGGTTATTATTTGTAACTGGAATAGGCTCATTAATTCACATGTACTCAATCAGTTACATGCACGATGATGAGAACTTACACAAATTTTTTGCCTATTTAAATCTATTTATCTTTTTCATGATTGCACTTGTAATGGGTAGTAATTTACTGATTATGTTTATCGGATGGGAAGGCGTAGGTCTTTGTTCTTATTTACTAATTGGATTTTGGCATAAAAACCAAGACTATAATGACGCTGCTAAAAAGGCATTCATTATGAACCGTATTGGTGATTTAGGTTTGCTTATTGGAATCATTATCATTGCAAGTTTATTCAATACTGCCGATTTTATTGGAATTCACGAACGCATTTTAGAAGGTACTAATCACGTAACTCTATTTTGGATTGGCATTGCCACTTTCGCATTATTTATTGGTGCAACAGGAAAATCAGCTCAAATTCCATTATATACTTGGTTGCCAGACGCGATGGCGGGACCTACTCCTGTTTCAGCATTAATTCATGCTGCAACTATGGTAACTGCTGGTATTTTTATGATTACACGATTAAACTTCTTGTTTGATTTAGCGCCAGAAGTTCAAAACATTATCGCGATAATTGGAGCAATTACGGCTTTGGTAGCTGCTACAATTGGATTGCTACAAAACGATATCAAAAAAGTATTGGCCTACTCTACCGTTTCACAATTGGGTTTAATGTTCCTTGCTTTAGGGCTTGGTGCTTATCAGGTAGCGGTTTTCCACGTAATCACACATGCATTTTTCAAAGCGTGTTTGTTCTTAGGTTCAGGTTCTGTTATTCATGCCCTTCATGGCGAACAAGACATGCGCAAAATGGGTGGCTTGAAAAAAGTAATGCCAATTACATTTATTACGATGTTGATTTCTTCTTTGGCCATTTCTGGAATATTTCCATTTGCAGGTTTCTGGTCTAAAGATGAAATTTTAATGACCGCTTTCCATAAAGATCTTCCGCTTTGGATCATTGGTTCAGTAGCTTCAATTATGACTGCTTTCTATATGTTCCGATTGATGTATCTTACGTTCTTCAAAGAATTTAGAGGAACCGAACACCAAAAAAGTCATTTACACGAATCTCCTTCATTGATTACCATTCCACTGATTGTATTAGCACTATTAGCTACTTTTGGAGGGTTAATTAATTTCCCTGGAAGCAATTGGTTGAACCATTATTTACAACCTATTATTAGTAAAGTAAGTCACGAGGAAGCTTTAAATTCAACTTCCTATCTATTAATGGGAATTGCATTAGTAGGTGCAATTGTAGGAATTACAGTTGCTTATATTAAATACATTAAGAAAAGTGAATTGCCATCTGAGGATGAGAATATCACTGGTATTTCAAAAATAATTTACAATAAATATTATGTGGACGAAGCCTATACCAAGATAATTGTAAACCCTTTAAATGCCGCTTCACGTTTCTTTATAGATACACTTGAAACCGGATTGTCAAAATTGGTATTTGGTTTTGGAAAAGCAACTGAGGCAATTGGAACCCAAGGAAGAAAAATTCAAAGTGGAAGTATTGGATTGTACCTTTTTGCATTTGTTTTGGGAATTTGTGTGATATTAACCTGTTTATTTATAGCAAAATAATTATACTATGAATGTATTACTACTTTTAATTTTACTTTTAGTTGGCGCACTAGCTACCTTTTTTGCAGGTGATAAATTAGCTTCCAAAGTTGCCTTATTTTTTAGTGTCGCCGTCTTTGGATACGCTCTAACATTGTTAAACCAACTGAATATAGGTTACGACATTAGTTATTTAAGCCCTTGGATTGAAAACCCAAAAGTCTTCTTGATTCTCGAAGCTGATGGATTATCAATGGCTATGGTAGTTTTGACTTTAGCATTAACGCCAATTATAATCTTTTCATCTTTTGCCAATAACTTCAAAAACAGCAAGACTATTTATGCTTTAATTTTGTTTATGGCTTTTGCAATGTGCGGAACATTTCTAGCAGGAGACGGAATTTTATATTATATGTTTTGGGAATTGTCATTGATTCCAATTTATTTTATAGCACTAATTTGGGGTAATGGCGACGCGGAAGAACGAAAAAAAGCAGTAGTTAAATTCTTCATTTATACTATTGCAGGCTCGCTTTTCATGTTGGCCGCTTTCGCCTATTTATATACCAAAACACACAATTTCCTATTAGTAGATTTTGCCATGGTGAACCTTACCATAAATGAACAGTTTTGGATTTTCCTTGCGTTCTTTTTAGCTTATGCAATCAAAATTCCATTAATACCATTTCATTCTTGGCAAGCCAATGTGTATCAAAAAGCACCCACGGTAGGAACCATGTTGTTATCTGGGATTATGTTAAAAATGGGATTGTACAGCGTACTTCGTTGGCAATTGCAAATCGCACCTCTAACAGCTAAAATTCATATTTATATTTTCGTAGCTATAGGAATTGCAGGAACTATTTATGGCTCTGTTGTGGCTTTGCGCCAAAAAGATCTAAAGCGACTATTGGCATACTCATCATTGGCGCACGTTGGGTTAATTACTGCTGGAGCCTATACTTTAACCCTTGACGGATTGCGTGGAGCGGTGCTTCAAATGATTGCTCACGGATTTGTAATTGTTGGATTATTCCTTGCTGCCGAAATCATCAACCGCAGGTACCAAACCAATACAATTGACGAACTTGGTGGAATTCGCACCCATGCGCCTAAATTTACTTCCTTTTTTATGATATTAGTTTTGGCTTCGGTAGCTTTGCCGCCAACATTTAACTTCATAGGGGAATTCACCTTACTTTATAGTATCTCTCAGGTTAATCTTTGGTTTGCCGTATTAGGTGGTACAACTATTATTTTAGGGGCCTATTATATGTTGAAAATGTTTCAAACAACAATGTTAGGAGAAACAAACACGAAAATATTTTCAGATATTACACTAAACGAAGGAATTTCATTATCGATAATTGTGGCGGTTTTGTTCTTTTTTGGTTTGTATCCAAAACCTATAATTGATCTTATTACTCCATCATTAGAAACGATACTGGTGAGCATCAATAGATTTGGTTAAGAAATTTAATTAATAATATAACGATTTATAACTAAGGTTCGCTTTCTGTTTATAATCAAAAATTTAAAAAATGAATACATTAATAGCAATTATAGGATTAGGTGTTTTATGCCTTTTGTTTGAAATCATGAATTTCAGAAAAGCGATTATTCCAGTAACAATTCTTGGATTAATGGGAATATTGGGCTTAACACTTTCCGAATTAAATTCGCCAGCAACCTACCATAACAATATGATTGTGGTAAACAAATTTTCGGTTGCCTTCTCGAGTCTATTCATTGTTTTAACTATTTTCTTGGTGGCACTAAGTCATAATTTTTATGAAAAACACCAAACTAAAATTTCTGATTATATTTCTATAAAAATATTCTTATTGTCGGGAGCAGTAGCCATGGTTTCTTTTGGGAACTTATCGATGTTTTTTCTAGGAATCGAAATTCTATCCATTTCGTTGTATGTATTAGCGGCATCCGATCGTATGAATATCAGAAGTAATGAAGCGGGATTAAAGTACTTTCTAATGGGGTCTTTTGCCTCAGGAATTTTGCTTTTTGGAATTTGCTTGATCTATGGAGCAATGGGGACTTTTGATATTGCAGAAATTAGCGAATATACCCGATCTGCTGAGTTGCCATCATGGTTTTTCATAGGAATAGTATTATTAACCATTGGAATGTTATTTAAAATTGCGGCAGTTCCATTTCATTTTTGGGCCCCAGATGTTTATCAAGGTTCGCCAGCTTTAACAACCGCTACGATGAGTACATTGGCGAAAGTGGTGGCAATGGCAGCTTTATATAAATTACTATTCGCAATGAATGTTGAAATTACATACGGGTTCCAAATTGTAATTGTAGTCATTTCAATTGCTTCCATGACGGTTGGAAATATCATGGCTTTAAAGCAAACGAATGTTAAACGTATGTTGGCGTTTTCAGGTATTTCTCATGCAGGATTTATGCTAATGGCGCTACTAAGTGCAACTACATCTGCTGGAAGTTTATTGTATTATGCAACAGCCTATTCCCTTGCCGGAATTGCAGCCTTCAGTGTGCTGCTATACGTTTGTAAAGACAAAGTAAACGAAGAAATTTCCGATTTTAATGGATTAGGAAAAACCAACCCAATATTAGCAGCAGTTCTTACTGCTTCTCTATTATCTATGGCTGGTATTCCAATATTTGCAGGGTTTTTTGCCAAACTAATGTTGTTTACTCAAACAATAGAATCAGGATATTTAATTGTAGTTATTGCAGCAGTAATCAATTCTATTATCAGCATTGGCTATTATTTCAAACTAATTTTGGCTATGTACACCAAAGACGCGGTAGAGGAAAAACAGGCTACACCATTTGCATTTTATGCAGTTGCAGTAATTGCGATAGTATTTAACATGATCATTGGATTGTATCCTACTATAATCATGCAATTGCTGGAGTAAGACTTTTTAATGAATATTAATTTAATTCCTTCTAATATGAAAAATTTAGAAATACTCCTCAATCAGTTGGAATCTAGAATTCCGCTTTTTGCAAAAGAAAATCTTGCCATTTCTAAATCAAATGTTGGGTGGCACATGGAACATTCCCTTTTAGTCATTAACGGAATTACGAAAGCTTTGTTAAAATCTGATCCAAAAGATTACCAATGGAAATTCAATTTTATCAAAATTCTTATATTAAAAAGAGGCAAAATTCCTAGAGGAAAAGTAAAAGCTCCCGAAGTCGTGGTGCCTAATAAAACCATTGAGGAAGCCATATTACTAACCCACATAACCCAAACTAGAAATAGTTTATTGGAATTAGAATCCATTTCAAATAATCATTATTTTGAACATCCTTTCTTAGGAAAACTCAAAAAAAAAGATACGATCCGTTTTCTAGAAATTCATACGAATCATCATTTGAAAATAATAGAAGACATTATTAAGTTGTAACTATTCTTCTAGTTTGGCTTTCTTTTTTTCAAATGTTAGCACCAATGCTGGTAAAACCAATAAGTTGGCAAACATAGCAAAAAGCAACGTACAGGAAATTAAACCCCCAAGCGCCACTGTTCCACTAAAACTTGAAAGAGTAAAAATGGCAAATCCAAATATCAAAACGATAGAAGTATAAAAGGTACTCACTCCGGTTTCTTGCAAAGCACTAAACACCGATTTTTTGATTTTTCCGTTGTTCATTTTTAAATCATGACGGTATTTTGCCATGAATTGAATAGCATTGTCCACAGAAATTCCAAAAGCAATACTAAATACTAAAATGGTAGATGGCTTTAATGGAATTCCTAAATAACCCATTAAACCAGAAGTAATACAAAGAGGTAAAATATTGGTAATAACCGATACAAAAATCATTTTTACCGAACGGAACATATAGGCCATTAGACCTGCAATTAAAAGTATTGCAAATAGTAGCGACTCAATTAAATTATTAATTAGATAGGTAGTTCCTTTTTGAAACACCAGGGCTTTTCCTGTTAAAGTAACTTCGTAACGATCTTTTGGGAAAATTTCTTCGATTTTAATTCTTAATTTTCCTTCAATTTTAGCCATGTCTTTGGTGCCAATGTCTTTCATGTATGTTGTAATTCTAGCGTATTGACCGGTTGAATCAACATAACTTTTCATCAAGTTGTCCTTCGTGTTTTTAGTAGCATTTTTAGCATAGGATAGAATAAAAGCTTGCTCTTGCGAAGTGGGTAATTCATAGTATTCAGGATTTCCATTGTAGAATGCTTGCTTGGAATATTTAACTAAATTCACTACAGATACCGGCTTTGAAAGCTCAGGAATTTGTTCGATTGTTTTTTGTAATTCGTCCATTTTTTTCATGGTAGATAATTTCATAACCCCTTTTTTATGTTTGGTGTTAATCATTATTTCAAGTGGCATTACCCCGTTGAATTCTTTTTCATAGAATAAAATATCTTTAAAAAAAGAGGCGCTTTTTGGCATTTCGCCAATTAAACTTCCCGAAACTTTCATCTGCATTACTCCTACTACACTGAAAACAAGCAATAAAACATAAACAGTATAAATATAAGTTCGTTTGGTTTTCACCACTTTTTCTACCCATCCTAAAACAGTAGATAAATAGTTTTTACTTAAATGATAAAGGTGTTTTTCCTTTGGCATTGGCATAAAACTATACATAATTGGCACAATTAAAAGCGTCAATAAATAAACTGTAATCACATTTATTGAAGTTACTAACCCAAACTCATAAAGAAGTTCGTTTCCAGTAATCATGAACGTTGCAAAACCTGCTGCAGTGGTTAGATTGGTCATTAAAGTAGAAACACCAATTTTCGAAATTACCCGTTGCAAGGCTTTGGCTTGATTTTGATGCAATTTTATCTCTTGCTGGTATTTATTGATCAGAAAAATACAATTTGTAATTCCAATTACAATAATTAAAGGCGGGATAATAGCCGTTAAAATGGTTATTTTATAATTAAATAATCCAAGAGTACCAAAGGACCACATGACGCCGAAAATCAAAATGAAAATGGAAATAAATGTTGCTCTGTAGGAACGGAAAAAGAAGAAAAAGATAAGTGAGGTTATCAGTAAAGCTGCTCCAATAAATAGCCCAATTTCACCCTTCATATTCTCCGCATTTATAGTTCTAATGTAGGGCATTCCTGAAACTCGAAGGTCTATTCCAGTATTTTTTTCAAACTTTTCAATTTTTGGTAGGAGTGTTTCTATTATAAATATTTTTCTCTCAGCAGTATTTACAATTTCTTTTTTCAAATAAATGGCCGATCGAATACTCCCTGATTTTTTATTGAATAAAAGCCCTTCATAAAAAGGCAAATTATTGAAAAGTTCCGTTTTAATATTTTGTAAATAGGCTTGGTTCTTAATTTGATTGGAGTCAATAAGTGGAGTCAATTCAAATTTTTGAGCGATAGTATCTTTTTGTAGTTTTTTTAGGTCGCTAATAGAAACTACCAATTCTACATTTTTTGAAGATTTTAGCCCTAACATCAATTCGTTCCATTCGGCAAAAGCTTTTGGAGTGAAAAAATTAGGATCTTGAAATCCAATTACAATTAAGTTCCCTTCTTCACCAAATTTTGATAGGAAGTCATCGTACTGTTGATTAACGATATGTTTTTTTGGAAGCAGATTTGCTTCGGTATAAGTCATGTTTAGGTTTCTCCATTGGAAACCAAGAAAAATAGTGATGGCAGTAATGGCAATTAAAATGGTTATTCTATAAGTAAGAATCAAACGGGCTATGTATTCCCAAAAACCAACTTTTAATTTCTTTTTCATAATCGTTATTAACGCGAGCAAAGGTAATTAAAACCACGAAAAATTAAAGTGAAACAAATAATTATTTGATTAAAAATTCGATAATAAATAAAATCCCAATTTTAAATTATTGTAATGAATTATGAATTGTATTAATTCTTATATTTGATTTTTGAATCTTTGCATTTAAAAACCGTTTTTACGTATATGAAAAACATAAAAAATACTTTCTTTTATCTAATCGTAACTGGTGGTTTCACTGCGTTAATTTATTGGATTATTTCAAAAGGAAAGTTTTTAGAAACTGCAAAAACAGTCTCAAAAGTTATCGCAACAACTGACCATTGGAACGAATTTATTAATTCGATGGTTGCCAATTTTCAAGACCCGTTGGCAATTTTGTTGGCACAAATAATCACCATAATTATAGTCGCTCGTTTTTTTGGGTGGATTTTCAGAAAAATAGGTCAACCCTCAGTAATTGGAGAAATAATAGCGGGTATAGTTCTGGGTCCGTCATTACTAGGAATGTACTTTCCAGAGTTCTCTATGGCACTATTTCCCATTCAATCTTTAGGAAATTTACAGTTTTTAAGCCAAATAGGATTGATCCTTTTCATGTTTGTAGTAGGGATGGAATTGGATTTAAAAGTGCTTAAAAATAAAGCAAATGAAGCTGTTGTAATCAGTCATGCCAGTATTGTAATCCCATTTGCATTAGGAATAGGACTCGCATTTTATGTTTATAAAACTTTTGCCCCAGTGGGGATTCCTTTTTTATCCTTCAGCTTATTCATGGGAATTGCAATGAGTATAACGGCATTTCCGGTTTTGGCCAGAATTGTTCAAGAAAGAGGAATACACAAAACCAGGTTGGGTGCTATCGTAATTACATGTGCTGCCGCAGATGACATCACCGCTTGGTGCTTACTTGCCGTAGTAATAGCTATTGTAAAAGCCGGAACATTTGATAGTGCATTATATGTTATTGGTCTTTCCGTTCTCTATGTTCTTATCATGATTTTTATTGTAAAACCGTTCTTAAAAAAGGTAGGAGATTTATATTCAAAAAGCGAAAACTTAAGTAAACCAGTCGTAGCGATATTTTTTCTAACCTTGATTTTATCTTCCTATGCTACTAATATAATTGGAATTCATGCCTTGTTTGGTGCCTTTATGACGGGGGTAATCATGCCTGATATCTCAAAATTTCGAAGTATTTTTATTGAAAAAGTAGAAGATGTTTCGGTCATTTTATTATTGCCGTTGTTCTTTGTGTTTACCGGTTTAAGAACTCAAATAGGATTAATTAACGATCCTTATATGTGGCAAGTTACCGGTTTTATTATATTGGTAGCGGTAGTTGGAAAATTCTTTGGAAGTGCTTTAGCGGCGAAATTTGTGGGACAAAGTTGGAAAGACAGTCTTACAATTGGCGCTTTGATGAACACTCGAGGGTTAATGGAATTAGTAGTTTTAAATATTGGATTGGACCTAAAAGTACTTACGCCACAAGTTTTCACGATGATGGTTATAATGGCTTTGGTTACTACTTTTATGACTGGACCGGCATTGAATTTGATAAATTGGGCATTTAAATCTAAATATAAATTTGTTCCCGACGAAATTAATAGCAAGAGTAAATTCAAAATATTATTGTTCTTTGGAAATAATGAAAAAGGAAGGTCATTGCTTCGATTGGCAAGTAGTTTGGTTAAAAAACAAAAAGACAATGTAAATATTACTGCCATGCATTTAGTATTAAGTGACGAAATGCACGCTAATAATATGGAAGAATATGAAACTGATAGTTTTCTTCCAATAATAAATGAATCAAAAAATTTAGACCAACAAATAACCACTGTTTTCAAAGCTACGGTTGACGTGGAAACCGATATCGTAGAAATTGCTAATCAAGGGGAATATGACTTGCTACTTGTTGGTCTAGGAAAATCCATTTTTGAAGGGACGCTTTTAGGAAAAGTACTAGGATTTACCACAAGAATAATTAACCCTGATCGATTAATTGATAAGTTTACGGGTAAGGAAGGGCTGTTTGAAAATTCGCCTTTTGATGAAAGAACAAGGCAAATTATCTCAAAAACCAAAATGCCATTAGGAATTTTAATCAATAAAGACCTTCAAACTGTAAATGAAGTTTTTGTTCCAATATTTAGTGCTGAAGATGGATTTTTACTAGATTATGCACAAAAATTAATTTACAATAACGATTCTAAAATTGCAGTTTTAGACTGTAATAATCAATTAAAAAATAATTTCATTTTTAAAAATGCCCTTGATTCTTTAGAAAATAACTATCCAAGTAATATGAGTTTATTGACCAATAAAGTCATTGAAAAAGAATTTTTAAACCAACATGATTTAATGATAATCAGTTTAGAAAGTTGGAAAAAACTAGTAGATTCTCAAAGTGATTGGCTAAGTGATATTCCTTCTGTATTGATTTTAAAACCCTAATTAAGAAAATACTTCTTTCAATACTTCTACCGATTTTGGTTTTCTGAATCCTTCCAAATGATAACCGTAATAATCAATTAAGATTTTCAAAAGTAGTTGTCTTTCAATTACATGAAACGTTTTGATATCGCTTTCGAATTTCAGATTTATTAATTTTTTGAAAAGTATTGTTTCGTGTTCTGACAAAGCGCTAATGGCACTAAATAGTGAAAAATTACCTTCTTTCATTTCAAAAAAAGGCATTTCAAAATCAGAAATATCTGGATAAAATCCCAAGTATTTTGTTGCTTCTAATAAAAAAATAAGATGGAAATTTACCATATCATCATGTGCGTCAAGCCACAATAAAGAAGTTTCTAAATAGGTAAATAGCGCTTCGTTTTCTTCCTCTTCATGAATGGAATAATGCATCATTTCTGATAAAAACAGTACAATGGTGCTTTTAACTACCTCGCTATGAATCGTTTGAAATGGGACGGCGAGTTTAATCTCTTTAAAATTTTCCAGAGTTCCTTTGTTCTTGTGAACGGCTTCAATTTCTAACAATGAAAAGGGTTGGAAGTAAGCAATTTTCTGATTTGATTTTCTTGACGAAAAAGCATCCCGAACAAAATAGGATTTAAGCCCATCAGAAAGTGTAAAGCATTTTACAATTAAGCTTTTCTCTTGATATTTTATTGATGAAATGACAATTGCTCTGGTTTTTACCACCATTATTTTATTGTATTTTTTAGTTTAAATGGATAATTAAGTCCTTCAATAATTCAAATTAAATTACCTTATTATCATCACTTTTTTAACTGTAGTATCCATAGCATCTTGTGAAGAAATAAATATCATATAAACACCTGAAGCCACATTATAATTACCAAAAGCTTTGGTATCCCATTCAATTGTTCCGCCTTGAGAAATGGTTTCGTAAACTAAATTACCTTCTATATCGGTAATTTTTACATTGCATTTATTGGATAATCCACTAACTTTAACGGTGCCTTCAAATTCTGGCCGTACCGGATTTGGATATACATTTACATTACTTAAATCAGTACTTGCAGAAGTTGAAGTGCCTTTATAGGAAACCATCCCTTTATCGGTAGCAAAAAAAACTTCACCTGTAGTTGGACTAATATCTATATCATTTATGGCATTACTAGGCAATGGGGAATTACTACTTGTAAATCGATGAAGGGTTTGCTGCCCATCAGATGAAAATTGGAAAACTCCTGAATCAGCCGTTCCTACCCATTTATTATTGGCTCCATCCACAACAATATCGGTAATAAATTGTTCGTATAATAATTCTTGTGCCAATCCATTTTCTAAAATAATGATTGGATTTGAGGTTAATTGCTGATCGGTTGAAAAACGATCTACGCTAGAAAGTACTCTTAATCCACTTGTGGTTCCTATCCAAAGTTGGTTTCTATTATCAATTGCAACCACTCTAGAATCTACAACAGGTAAATTTCCTAATTCCGCACCAAGAGAAATCTTCTTAAAAATAGTCCCATTTTCATTGTAGGCAATTACGCCATCATAACTTGAAGCCATCCATTTAATTCCATTTTTATCTACTACCACTTCTCCATAGCTATTTTCATAATACCTTTGAGAAATAGGTTCTATATTTACACTTGACCATGCCCCTTGAGCGGTAAGTTTCTTTAGCCCATTTTTAGACCAGCCATTCCCAACCCATAAATTCCCCGATTTGTCAAATGCTGCTCCATTAATACGTAAATCTTTATAATTTGGATTTGGAGGCGTTAATACTAATGATTCTAACGAACTGTTGCTTTCATTATACAAAACGGTAGGGATATCATTTTCAACTTTTAACAACCCCGAAAAAAAAGAACTTATATAAATCTGATTAGTGTTATTTGGATTTACCGTGATTTTAGAGAGTGCCTTTGCTCCCAATACTTCAGAATAGGGAGTGTTTTGCCATCCGTTTTCGGAATATTTACTAAATCCATAAGTATTTAACCCATTATTATCATAGGTATAAGGATTATAATTTGCGGAATATCCACCATAAACAGCCCATAAATTACTCGTAGAAGCATTAATTGCAAATAGTGCATTTCTTGAAGGTCCATCAGGACTTAAAAAGGTAAAAGTTGTAGGATTATCAATAGTTGTTGTAATAATTCCATCTTCTAAAGTACCCATGTAAAGTACATTATCAATAATAGTAGCACAAGTAAATTTTGCTGAAATATTGGGGATTTGATTGCTATTTATTTGAAATAACAAACTCAAATTTTGATTGTAAACATAAACATTGGTTAGGGTAGAAATTATTAAATAATTGCCGCTGGCTCTCAAATCATTTGCAACCATAGGAGGAGTTGTAAATGAAGTGAATACTGACCCATTTAGTTTAAACAATTGTCCCCAGTTTGAGGATGCAATTACCTGCGTGCCAAAGGTTTCAATGCCTGAAAACGCACCGCCAATAACTTGCGTCCATTGATTGTAATCATTCAGATTTGGATTGGTACTAATGGCGCTTTTAATTCCAACCGAGGTTGCCGCATATATAATTCCATTGCTAATTGCGGTTTGAGAAACTTTTATTTCTGCTCCTAAATCTCCAATTCTGTAAGTGTCACCAAAACCAGAAGTTGCTAAATTATATTGTACAATTCCAAAATCACAGGATACATATAGAATACCGTTGTATTCCATAAAATGATTGATTCTTTTTAAATTTTGATTCACTCCATTTGTGATGATATCAACTACATTTACCATCGTTCCATCGGCATCATTCACTATCATAATTAATCCATTTTCATAGCCAATGATGGTTTTATTAAATACAGTACTGTGGTACATGGAAGTAATCGTTTGTCCCGAAAGTCCGTCAATAGTATTGGTAGTTTTTATTGAATTTGTAGTAAGATTTTTAGAAAACAAAGCGTTTTCTGCTGCTGCAAAAAAAAGGGTTGGCGATTGAGAAATGTCTTTTATTTCTTTATATGAGAAATAGCCTTTCCAAAATTGACTGTTTTGGGAAAAGCCAATTTGAATTGAAAATAAAGCAACAAGTAATGCTAACGGGTATTTCATTTTTATACTATTACAACCACAAATATACTATAAAACGAAATTATTATCGTTTTCATATACAAACAAAAAAATGCCCCACAAATGGTGGGGCAGTTAATAAATATAGTGGTTGTTTTTATACTACCCCTTGTGCCAACATCGCGTCAGCAACTTTAACAAATCCGGCAATATTTGCTCCTTTTACGTAATCTACGTAACCCGTTGCATCTTTACCGTATTTTAGACATGAAGCATGAATGTCAAGCATGATTTTCTTCAATCGCTCGTCCACTTCTTCAGCTGTCCAACTTAATCTCAATGAATTTTGAGACATTTCCAATCCTGAAGTTGCTACCCCACCAGCATTTGATGCTTTTCCAGGTGCGAATAATATTTTTGCTTTATGGAAAACTATAACTGCTTCTGGGGTTGAAGGCATGTTTGCTCCTTCAGCCACACAAATACAACCATTTGCAACAAGTAGTTGCGCTTCCTCTTCATTCAATTCGTTTTGAGTTGCACAAGGTAACGCTACATCGCATTTAACTTCCCAAGGGCGTTTTCCAGCAACAAATTTTGCGTTTGGATACTTCGTTAAATAATCACTAATTCTTCCACGCAACTCATTTTTGATTTCCATTACGTAGGCTAATTTCGCTGCGTCAATTCCATCGATATCATAAATGTATCCTGATGAATCGGATAAAGTAACTACTTTACCACCCAATTGAATGACTTTTTCTGCAGCATATTGCGCCACGTTTCCAGATCCAGAAATTACAACTGTTTTTCCTGTAAAACTATCTCCTTTAGTATTCAACATACTTTGTGCAAAGTAAACATCGCCATATCCAGTAGCTTCAGGACGAATTAATGACCCGCCAAAAGAAATTCCTTTTCCGGTTAAAACTCCTGTAAACTCGTTTCGTAATCTTTTATATTGACCAAACATATAACCAACTTCACGGCCTCCAACACCAATATCTCCGGCTGGAACGTCAGTATTACCGCCAATATGTTTTGATAATTCTGTCATAAATGCTTGACAAAAACGCATTACTTCATTATCCGATTTTCCTTTAGGATCAAAATCGGCTCCTCCTTTACCACCACCCATTGGCAATGTGGTTAAACTATTTTTGAAAGTTTGCTCGAAAGCTAAAAATTTCAAAATACTCAAATTCACTGAAGGGTGAAAACGAATTCCTCCTTTGTAAGGTCCTATAGCAGAATTCATTTGAATTCTGTAACCTCTGTTTACTTGAATATCGCCTTTATCATCGGTCCAAACTACACGAAAAGTTATGATTCGCTCGGATTCGACCATTCTTTCCAAAAGCATTTTGTTTTGGTATTTTTTATTTTCCTCAATAAATGGAATTACTGTTTCAGCAACTTCATGAACGGCTTGCATAAATTCTGGCTCGTTCGGATTTCTTTTAGCTACGGCTTCTACAAAAGATTTAATACTATCTGACATACTATTTTTTTATTTAACGGTTTAAGAAAACGTTTTCGTAATTTGATACAAATATACATTTTAATCAATAAACATTGAAATATATTTCGATTTGGCAATAGAATTATCTTTATTCTATGAAAAATTTAAAAAACGTGAATTTTATTCATCTATTCATATTGGAAAGTCAATTTATTATTAAGTAAAACATCGTTTTTATA
This sequence comes from uncultured Bacteroidota bacterium, assembly GCA_903819815.1. Lineage (GTDB taxonomy): Bacteria > Bacteroidota > Bacteroidia > Flavobacteriales > Flavobacteriaceae > Flavobacterium. Next base: position 1,786 of record CAIJFC010000094.1, on the reverse strand, counting down.
CCATTTTACTATTATTCTAAAAATTATACTAACGCCTGAGTTAAATCTTCTAAAAGATCCTCAATATCCTCAATTCCAACACTTAAACGAACTAAATCATCCGAAATTCCTATTTCTTTTCGTTTGTCTTCAGGAATTGAAGCGTGTGTCATTAATGCCGGATGATTGGCTAATGATTCAACACCCCCCAAAGATTCAGCCAAAGTGAACACTTTTAGCTTTTCAAGAAAATGAATTGAATCTTCTTTTTTTCCTGAAACAAAGGTAAATGAAACCATTCCTCCAAAACCACTCATTTGTTTTTTTGCAATTTCATGAAAAGGATGGCTTGGTAATCCAGGATAGTAAACCGTTTTTATTTTAGGATGATGATTTAAAAAATGGGCCACTTTTTCACCATTTTCACAATGCCTTTGGACTCTTAAATGAAGTGTTTTTATTCCTCTTAAAACTAAAAAACTATCCATTGGACCTAATGTTCCTCCTGTTGCAAATTGTTGAAAGTGCAATTGATTTCCCAATTCTTCGTCTTTAATAATTAACGCTCCCGCAATTACATCGGAATGTCCGCCAAGGTATTTTGTTGCGGAATGCATCACAATATCAGCCCCTAAATCCAATGGTTTTTGTAAATAAGGCGTTGCAAAAGTATTGTCAACCGCAAAAAGGATCTTGTGTTGTTTAGTGATTTTAGCAATTTCTTGAATATCAGCTAATTTCATCAAAGGATTCGTTGGTGTTTCCACCCAAACTAATTTGGTGTTTTCGTTTATTAATGATTTGAATTTCTCCAAATCATTCATATCGATAAAATGAAATTTTATACCCGAATCTTTATAAATACGCGTAAACATTCGGTAGGTTCCACCATATAAATCATCCATAGCAATAATTTCATCGCCTGATTTAAAAGTTCTAATTAAACAATCAGTAGCTGCTAAACCAGAGGAGAATGCCAATCCGCGTGCACCATTTTCTATACTTGCCAATGCGTTTTCTAAAGCAGAACGAGTTGGATTTGCGGCACGACTGTATTCATAATCGGGATTCAAAGGTTGTCCAGGACTTGTTTGAACAAATGTTGAAGTTTGATAAACCGGAGGCATAACCGCTCCTGTTGCAGGATCATGGTTTTGACCGCCGTGAATGGTTTTGGTATTGAATTTCATAAATGGTAATTTTTTGTAAAGATATAAATTTGAAAGAGTTTATTACTTTATTAAATCGTAACTATTTATTTTTTTACCTCGCTGCGCAAAGTCTCCCGATAGCGCGGATTTGCAATCCGTGCTTACAAAAAACAATAAAAAAATATAAATTAATTCTTCCTTCTTTTGTAACGACTTTATCTGTGGTCGCTCAACTTTATGGGCACGGATTGCAAATCCGCGCTATCGTTGTGGGGACATATCCGAGCTATCGGGTCACTAACATTGATACATTACCACATTACCTAACTTATATACATTACCACTTCGGAGAGCAGGGGCTCATTTTATATATTGGATATCAACAATTTCCCAATTGTCATCTTTTCTTAATTCTAAAAAATATTCAATAGCCTTGATGCTATCATTAATGTCTTTTGAGGATAGTATCACTTTTGCTTTTCTACTTTTAACAACCTCTTTAAAAATATAGTCATGAAATTTAAAATGGTTAGTAAACTTTTTATCTTTACTTAAATTAGTAGCGAATGTTAGCTTATTTTTCCAAACTAGTTCAGCAGTACTGTCTTGCTTATCGATGTATTTACAGTAAACTTTTTATATATTAATATATTTTT
>CAIJFC010000093.1 GCA_903819815.1 uncultured Bacteroidota bacterium | reverse complement strand
TTAGTAATTTTTTTATTAAATGAAAAAACCTCATTTTTGATTTTAAATGCAACTTCAAGTTCGGCGCCAAGTAAATTTTTTTGAAATGGCATCTTGCCGTTATTTTTGTAATTACTTTCTTCGTATAAGTAGGAAAAAAAAGGTTTTGCAACTTTTAGCTTTTTCCAAACACTTTTGTTAGTAGCACCAGCTTTAAAGCCAATAGGATTCCATTGTAATTCGTTTTCTGCATTTCTACAGATTGCAGTTGCTAACTTAACATTATTTAAAATTTTTTTTGAAATCTTAGAAACAAATTTTTTATTATATCGAGCGTTAGCTAGTTCTTTTGAAATGTTTTCTAGTTTTTTATCGGTCATTTTTATCTTTTAAGAATTATTTTATCTTGAGGTCCCATAATCATATCAGGAAGAATAGTTGATATTTTTGGAAAGTAAGTAATAACAACTAAAAAAACTAGCAACACACTCAGCCATGGAAAAGCTGCTTTAACCACAGATAATATAGACATACCCGTGATCCCTGACGTTACAAATAGGTTAAGACCCACAGGCGGTGTAATCATTCCAATTTCCATATTGACTACCATTATAATTCCAAGATGAATTGGATCTATACCAAGCGCGACTGCAATTGGAAAAAATATTGGTGCTAAAATTAATAAAATTGCCGTTGGTTCCATAAAATTTCCAGCAACTAATAAAACAAGATTAACGATGATTAAAAATGTAATGGGTGAAAGATCCATGCTGGTGATTTGTTCAGTTATAATTTGCGGTATCCTTTCTGTAGTTAAAATATGTGCAAATAAAATTGCATTCGCAATTATAAACATCAGCATCACAGTTGTTTTGGATGCATCAACAAAAACGTGGGGAAGAGTTTTAAAAGTAATATCTTTATAAATAAATAATGAAACGAGCACTGCATACACGGCTGCAACGGCCGCTGCTTCTGTTGGTGTAAAAATTCCTCCATAAATTCCACCCATAATTATAAATAAAAGAAAAAATCCCCATACCGCATCTTTTGCACTATCGATAAGTTCTTTAGTTGAAGCCTTAGGTTGGGCTGGCAGGTTTATTATTCGTGCGCGAATATAAATTGCAAGCATTAGCGAAGCCGAAAGTAGTAATGCTGGAATAATTCCTGCTAAAAATAATCGTCCAACTGATTGTTCAGTGACTGCACAATACACAACCATCACAATAGATGGTGGCATTAAAATCCCAAGAGTTCCTGCATTACACATTACTCCAGCTGCAAATTCTTTGGTATAACCAGCGCTAACCATTCCTGCAATCATGATACTGCCTACAGCAACAACTGTTGCAGGCGAGGATCCTGATACCGCAGCAAAAAATGTACAAGCTAAAACAGCAGCTATTGCAAGACCACCTCTTATATGTCCAACACACGCAACTGCAAATCTAACGAGTCTTTTCGCAACTCCTCCAGTACTCATTAAAGCTCCTCCTAAAATAAAAAAAGGAATTGCCATTAAAGTATAGTGCTCAGATGTATCAAAAAGTTTAAGCGATAAGGATGCAAGAGAGCTTTTGCCAAATAATAATATTGCCACAACACTTGATAGTCCTAAGGAAATGG
>CAIJFC010000092.1 GCA_903819815.1 uncultured Bacteroidota bacterium | reverse complement strand
TTTCAACACATCCAAGAACTAAGAACAGGATTAATAAAAATAAAATAAAGTTTCATCCGCTAATAACAAATGTGGCTCCTTTAGGCTTTTTTGACTATGTTAAATTACAAAGTAAATCATTCATAGTACTTTCTGATAGTGGAACTATTAGTGAGGAATCTGCTATGATGGGATTTCCTGCTGTAAGCATTCGCACAAGTACAGAAAGACCAGAAGCTATTGATGCAGGAACAATTGTTTTGGGAGGAATTTCTAAAAAACAAATTATTAATTCGATTGACATATCTAAAGGTCTTTTTGATCCTTCTGTTAAATTACCGTTTGAATATGAAGTTACCAATACTTCAGAGCGTGTTATTAAAGTTATTCAAAGCTATACATCAATTGTAAATAAAGTAATTTGGGACAAATAATGAAAAAGAAGTTATTGGTTATTGGGATAAATGGAATGGCTGGACATATTGCTTTTCGATATCTGCTTAATAAACAAAAATACCAAGTTTATGGTATTGCAAGGAATATAAAGATAACTGAAAATACATTTAATCTGGATGTTTCAGATACAGTCGAATTGAATAAAATCGTAAATGATCACCAATTTGATTACATTATTAATTGTATAGGTATTTTGAATCATGATGCTGAAAGCAATCCGTCTAAAGCTATATGGTTCAATAGTTATTTTCCGCACTTTTTAGAAGAAATTACCAAAGGTTCAAAATCAAAAGTAATACACATAAGCACTGATTGTGTTTTTAATGGAAAGCAAGGAAATTATAGTGAAACCGCCATTAAAAATGGAGAAGGTTTTTATGCCCAATCAAAAGCCTTAGGCGAAATACATAATTCTAAAGATTTAACGATTAGAACCTCAATAATTGGACCTGAAATTAATACAAAAGGAATAGGTTTATTTAATTGGTTTATGCACCAAGCAGGCGAAATTAATGGATATACAAATGCAGTTTGGAGTGGTGTTACAACTTTGGAATTAGCAAAAGCTATTGAGTATGCAATTTTAAATCCATTAAATGGATTAGTTCATTTAACAAATGGTGTTCCTTTGAATAAATTTGATTTATTAAATTTATTCAAAGAAGTATGGGACAAAAAGGACATAAAAATAAATGCTTACGAAGGTAAAGTAGTTGACAAGTCATTAAAAAAATCAGAAGGATTTAATTATCAAGTGCCTAGTTATAAAAAAATGCTTGTCGATCAATACAACTGGATGCAAAAATTTGCTAATTTATACAAATATTAAAATGAACATTTTATTTGTTTTTTTTTCACTACCACATTTGTCTCAATCTGCAATGTATAGCGACATGGTAAATGAATTCCAAAAAAACGGACACAATGTCTTCCCTATGGCTCCAATAATTTCAGATTCGTCTAAATCTTATATTTCCATTGAAAATCGCATTGAGGTTCTTAGAGTGAAAACGTTAGATGTTTTTAGCAAAAATGTGTTTGAAAAAGGTTTTGCTAATTTACTTCT
>CAIJFC010000091.1 GCA_903819815.1 uncultured Bacteroidota bacterium | reverse complement strand
GAAGGCGTTTCAAGAACGGAAACCTTCATTTCCTTAGACCAACAAATAGAACGACAAATACAATTGTAATGAGCAAGTTGATTTGGTTATGCGTTGATTCGGTTAAAAAAACAAAAAACTTTGACACGAATTATACTAATTTTCACTACTTATTCTAGGAGTTAATTTGGTTATGCCTTAAATCGGTTATAAAAATTAAAAATAAAATTCGTGCCGATTCGTGTAATTCGTGGCTAAAAAAATAGGGAACTGAAATAATTCTGTTCCCTATTTAAATAATTTATAAGCTGATTATCGTCTGTTCATGTAAATCATGATATAGTACAATAATGTAGCGATTGAGCCAATTGCAGCAACTACATAGGTTCTTGCTGCCCATTTTAAGGCGTCTTTTGCACCAGCTTGCTCGTCTCTTGTCAGCATATTTTTGTTTTCTAACCAAGCCAGAGCTCTGTTACTAGCATCGTATTCTACTGGTAATGTAATAATTGAGAATAACGTCGTGGCCGCAAAAATCACAATTCCAATTAACAATAATGACGGGAATGTTTTCATCATAAAAATTCCACCAATTAAAATCCATTGTACATAATTTGAGGCTATATTTACCACCGGAACCAATTGAGAACGGAATTCTAACCAACTATAGGCGGTGGCATGTTGCACCGCATGACCACATTCGTGAGCAGCAACGGCAGCAGCAGCTGCATTTCTTTGGTTGTAAACGGCTTCACTTAAATTTACCGTTTTGTCCGCTGGATTGTAGTGATCCGTTAAACGTCCTGGGGTAGAAATAACGGTTACATCTGTAATTCCGTGATCGGCGAGCATTTTTTCGGCGATTTCGGCACCGCTCATTCCGTTATTCAACTGCAATTTTGAATATTTTTCAAACTTATTTTTCAATTGGCGACTCACCAACCAACTGAACAACATAATTAAACCTGCTACTATTAAATACATATATTTTATTTTTAAAAAGATAAAGTTACAAAAAATACATCAAATTACAAGCCAAATTTTTTTGATGCAATTTTGTCACTATCCCACCAAGTTGATTACTTTTCCCGGAACGATAATTACTTTGTTTGGCTTTCTACCTTCCAATTGTTTGATGGTTCGTTCGTCTTTCATAATGATTTCTTGAATTTCTGCAACCGATAAATCCAAGGATAATTCTATAGTAAAACGCATTTTCCCATTGAAAGAAACCGGATATTCCTTGCTGCTTTCCACCAAATACTTCTCGTCCACCACAGGAAAAGGTTCGTGTGAAATCCCATTGAAATCTTTTAATTCTTCAATTTTTAAATTTTTTAATTGCGCCCATAATTCTTCTGCAATATGTGGTGCATACGGTGAAATTAAAACTGCCAATGGTTCCAAAATGGCACGTTCATGACAATTTTGCGCAGTCAATTCATTTACACAAATCATAAACTGAGAAACCGACGTATTGAAAGAGAAGTTCTCAATGTCTTCGTTTACTTTTTTAATGGTTTTATGCAAACTTTTCAAACTGTCTTTCGATGGCTCGTTATTGGTTACAACCCAACCGGTAGCATCATCATTATATAGACGCCATAATTTTTTCAAGAAGCCAAAAACTCCCGATATTCCAGCCGTATTCCATGGTTTTGATTGTTCCAAAGGTCCTAAAAACATTTCGTACAATCGCAAGGTATCTGCGCCATATTCGTTACAAATAGAATCAGGCGTTACCACATTGTATTTGGATTTCGACATTTTTTCAACTTCGCGACCAACAATATATTTCCCATTTTCTTCAGTAATGAAAACTGCGTCTTTGTATTCCTCTCTTGAGTTTTTGAATGCCTCAATATCCAATTCATCAGAGGTGTTTACTAAAGAAACATCAACG
>CAIJFC010000090.1 GCA_903819815.1 uncultured Bacteroidota bacterium | reverse complement strand
ATGAATTAGGTGCTTGCTACTCTGCATTTTAAGAAAATAATTATTTATTAAATCCATTTATGAAACGTTCAATATATATATATATTCTTTTGTATTTCAGCACGGTAGTATGTTATTCTCAAGAAACACATTTTTTTGACGTCAAAAAACTTCAAATTAATTGGGAATTAATTACAAACAATTACAATAAAGAAGAAAAAGCATCAAGCGTTTTAAAATTTATTAATAATAGCAAAATAGATTTTCCTTCAAGCGGATGGACACTTTATTTTAATTATAATCGTAAGATTTATCCTATATTAGAAAATACAGATTTTTCAATTTCACATATAAATGGCGATTTATTTCAAATAAAACCTTCTGCAGATTTTAAAGGTATTAAAAGTAATCAGAGCGCTTCAATAAAATTTGTTTCGGAAGGTTCTATCCTAAATTTAACAGCTGCTCCTTCTGGTATTTACTTGGTTTGGGATAGTAATTTGAACAATGGGATTACCGTGGAAAATTACAATTTAAAACCAATTTTAGACCCAACGGTAAATTTCATTACACCTGAAGATACCTTTAAAAATAATAATAAAATTGATAATATTCCGATTGAAAAACTGCCAAAAATTTTTCCCACTCCAAAATATTTCAAAGAAAATACAGGAGAATTTATTTTAGATTCAAACGTTAGTATTACTTCTGAAGTTGCTTTTTTATCAGAGGCCAAGTATTTATCTAAAGAAATTTTTAAAATTACAGGGGTCAAAATTGCAGTAAATCCATTAGTAAAAGGCAAAAAAGAAATCCTGATTAAAGGCGAAAACTTAAATTCCGAAGAATATATTCTTAGTGTTAAAGCGGATAAAATTGAAATAAATGCCAAAACAGGAAGCGGAATTTTTTATGGTATTCAATCGATAAAATCTTTATTACCTATTGCTGTTTGGAAGAAAATATCACCTTCAATTGTCATTAAAAATTGCTACGTAAAAGACGAACCTCGTTTTGAATTTAGAAGCTTTATGATTGATGTAGCGCGTAATTTCCAAAACAAAGAAACCATTTTTAAAATTTTGGACGCCATGTCATTGTATAAAATGAATGCTTTTCACTTTCATTTTAGTGATGATGAAGGTTGGAGAATTCAAATACCATCATTACCTGAGTTAACTGAAATTGGAGGAAAGCGAGGACATTCCGTAAATACTAACAATTACTTATTACCTTCGTATGGAAGCGGTCCTAATACTGGAAGTTATCCAGGAAGTGGCTATTATTCCACTAAAGATTTTATCGCAATATTAAAATACGCAACTGAAAGACATATCCAAGTAATTCCTGAAATAGAATCCCCTGGACACAGTCGTGCAGCTATAAAAGCGATGGATTCGAGGTATGAATATTATATGAAATTAGGAAATCAGGAAGAAGCTGAGCGCTATTTACTTAGAGATATTAATGACAAATCAATTCACACATCGGCACAACTTTGGACAGATAACGTGATGTGTGTTGCGTTACCATCTACTTATTCTTTTTTGGAAAAAGTTATTGATGAGATTTTAAATCTATATAAAGAAGCAAATGCACCAATAGAAACGATCCACCTCGGTGGTGATGAAGTTCCTTCAGGTACTTGGGAATTATCGCCATTATGTACAAAATTAATAGCTGAAAATAAAACTGTTAAATCAACTGATGATTTATGGTATTATTATTTTGAGAAAATGGAGTCGATTTTAAGCAAACGGAAACTAAAACTTTCTGGTTGGGAAGAAATTGCAATGCGAAAAACAATTATTAATGGGGAGAAAAAATATATTCCAAATTTAGATTTTATTAACAAAGGGTTTCGTGCTCACGTATGGAATAACGGAATTGGATGGGGTTCTGAAGACTTGCCTTATAAATTAGCAAATGCCGGATATAAAGTGGTGCTTTCTTGTGTCAGCAATTTATATTTTGATTTGGCTTATGAAAAAGCAGCAGATGAACCAGGTTATTATTGGGGTGGTTTTAATAATATTGATAAACCATTCTATTTTATTCCTTTTAATTATTATAAAAACACTAAAGAAGATACGGGTGGAAATCCTATTGAGCCTAGCTTATTTATAGGAAAAGAACGATTAACAGCTTTTGGAGAATCAAATATCCTTGGGATTCAAGGACAATTATTTAGTGAAAATGTTCGAAATACAACCATTTTAGAGTATTTATTGTTTCCAAAATTATTGGCTTTAGCGGAAAGAAATTGGGTTCAAAATCCGACTTGGGTAACCGAAAAAGATGAAGCTAAAAGTGAATTATTATACAATAAAGATTGGTCAATTTTTGTAAATGTACTTGGAAAAAAAGAATTGCCTCTTTTGGATTATTATTTTGGAGGCTATAAATATCGAATACCTCCAGTTGGAACAACAATTCAAAATGGAATAATAAGTGCTAATATTCAAATGCCTGGATTTACAATTAGATATACAACTGATGGGTCTGAACCTAATTTAAAAAGTAAAATATATTCCAATCCAATAAATACAAAAGGGAAAATTACATTTTGTGCCTTTTCATCAAATGGCAGAAAAAGCAAATTAACAAAAATAGAAAATCAATAACTAAAGAATAATAGCATTTGACTTTCTGTACTGCAACGGAGTGCACCCTTTTACTTGTTTGAACAATCTTGAAATATTTTTATTGTCAGAAAAACCAAGTTCTATAGCTATTTCATATATTGATTTATCGGATTCCAATAATTTTATTGAAAATTTTTGAATTCTTAAATCGCAGATATATTTATAAATCGCAGAACCTGTAACTTCTAAAAATCTTTTTTCTAATGCCCTTCGAGAAATAGAAACTTTTTTCAAAACATCATCCACATTGATGTTATTCTCAATGTTCTGATGGATGAAATTCAATGCTTTTGCAATTTGATTGTCTGTTGTTGCACAGATATCTGTTGATTGTCGTGTAAAAACAGAAGTTGGTTTCACAATTATGTTGTACGGTTTTTGGTCTTTATTTTCAATTAATAAGTGCATCAATTTTGCCGCTTCATAACCACCTTGTTCAATTCCTAAACCAATACTCGACAAAGGGGGATCGGCCAAATTACAAGTAACATCGTCATTATCAACCCCTAAAATAGCAATTTCTTCAGGTATTTTAATTTTAGAAAGCCGGCAGGCTTCAGTAATATTTTGAGCTCGTTCATCATCACAAGCCATTATTGCAATTGGCTTAGGCAAAGAGAGAAGCCAATTATTCAATGCCGAAGGTTTATAATGCCATAATTCACGTGATGCCATTTTCTTAGGATTAAAAAAATGCACTTTTTTACCATGTTTTACAACAGAATCTTCAAATCCATCCGCACGCTCCCTTGACCAAACAATATTATTAAAACCATAAAAAGCAAAATTTGAATAGCCTTTATTTATAAAATACTTGGCTCCCATTTGCCCTGTTTCAAAATAAGCACCTGAAATATTTGAGAATTCATCAAACCTTTCTTTGAAATCTTCTGCAATAATTGAAATTTTAGTGTCAATTAATTTTTGAATGTCAGAATTATTATAAAACTGCCCTATGATTCCATCTGCTTTCCACTCTTTAGCAAAATTTATTATTTGATCCATATTTAGGTTTTCCCTAAAATGCAAAGGCATTCTACAAAATAAAAAGTGACCCGATTCTTTTGAATATCTTGTAATCCCTCTTAAAAGACTTTTCCCGTAATCTTCGGTAAAATCAATTAGTAAAATTATTTTATACATTCCTTAAAGCTATTTATATGAGTGGATTGATGTAAAAATAATTATTATTTTTGGATTAATTTGGTATTAATAGATTCAATTAGAACTTTATTTCAATTTTTCCAACAACATTTCCGGTTCATTTGTAGTAATAAAATCAAAATTATTCGATAAAAACCAATCCATTTCAACTGAATCATTAACTGTCCAAGCATTTAATAAAATTTGATTTTTTTTAGCGCTTTTAATCCACTCGGGATGTAATTTGAAATCCGAAAAATAATAATCCGCACCAGAAATTCCTTCAACCATTAATTGTTCGGGAGTTTTATTAGCTTCTAAATATTGTGTTTTTGCTGTTGGATTTAAAGCTATAATTTCTTTTAAAATTTGAAAATCAAAACTAATATATACCATCCAATTCTCTGCTTTTAGTTCTTGAACTAATTGGATTACTCTGGAAGCAATAATTTCACCTCTTTCCTTACTTATATCAGACGGTTTAATTTCGCAAACTAATCTTGTGGTGCTATTATTTTTAATTCCTGCCATTATATATTCTCTCAATGTAGGTAATTTCTCGCCATTTGAAAGTTTAAAAGCTAATAAATCTTGATACTTAGTTTTTTCAATTTGAAGTGAATTATATACCGAGTCGTGATTTATTACTAATGAATCATCAGCGGTCATTCGCACATCAAATTCAGATCCAGCACATTTTAATGCAATAGCCTGATGTAATGAAGCAATTGAATTTTGTGGAAATCCTTTCTTTTTCCATGCTCCACGGTGCGCAATTACTTGATTTTTTGAAAAAGTAATTGTTTTTTTTGATGATGAACATCCAAAAACAAAAAGTCCCAAAGCCAATATTGAAATTAGTTTTATCATTTTAAAGAATCTAAAAATTGATGTTCTGAGTTTTTATATTCCATCCTGAAATTATTAAATTTTTCTTGGAATTCTTAACGTTATTGGGAATAATACATTTTATAGTTCTTTTTTCATTGGGTAAAATACTAACGAAATTTTCATTCCAAAATACAGGAAAAATAGTTTTACCAAATTTATCCAAAATATTTAAATTAACAAAAAAGGCTACTTTAGAAGTAGTGTTTTGTATTTGAACACTTAATTCCGTGGAACTTGTTAAGCTTTTTGTCGAAACAAATGCATTAATATTTGATTTAGGCAAATCATGAAGTTTGTTATAATCTGCATATTCTTTTATTGGAGTATTTCCCCAAAAAGTTTTATCCCAATCAAAAACATCTTTTTTATTTGATAACCAATAAAAATTAGTTGTAATAATAGCTCCTTTATCATCTAATAATTTTAAATCAAGAAATACATTATCAGCATAATTATCTAATATAAAAATAGATTTTGATTGGATTGATTCAATATCAAAAGGAACTATTTCACTTTTTAATATCTTAGAATTAAAGTCCAAAATTGAAATATGTGCTTTATAATTTTTTAATGGATTTAACGCTTCATTTACAGCAATAACCTCATTTTTAGCATAATCATAAACCAACTGATTTACTGCATTTGCCTTTTTCGTCGCATAATAACCTGAAGTTGGTAATAAATAATAATCATATAATTGCCAATAAAAAGAAGGCCACGCCGAGTTTAACATCCATTGAATAATTCCAGTCGATTTAGGAATATTTGCTCTAAAAGCCTCAAACATTCCGCTCATTGCTTCATATCCAAGAACATCAGATTTCATCAGATAATCTTTTAAATCCAAAGCTTTCCCATACCGTTTATCAATCATTAATGTATTGACATCTAAATTTTTGAACGCAACTGCTGAATGAGTGCAATGATAATCCCAGTCCTTATTTATAGGCCATAATTTATCAGAAGGAATCATTTTTTTTATGGATTCAAATGTTGGAATTTGTGCCCCTGGTGATGTTTCTGTATTGAAACCAAATGCCCCACCATTTTTTGTATCTTCATACCAATAATTTGGGGAAACATACTCATATGGTCCATTCATTTTCACTCCAACAGGACCACTAATTTCACTTGTTCTAGTT
>CAIJFC010000089.1 GCA_903819815.1 uncultured Bacteroidota bacterium | reverse complement strand
TCAAACATCCGAATTTTCAGGTGGTTGGAGAATGAGAATCGAATTGGCAAAAATCCTTTTAAGAAAACCAGATCTTATTTTATTGGATGAACCTACCAACCACATGGATATAGAAAGTATTCAATGGTTAGAGGATTTCTTGATAAATTCGGCGAAAGCGGTTGTAGTAATTTCTCACGATAGAGCCTTTATTGATACGATAACCAATAGAACCATTGAGGTTACTATGGGAAGAATTTATGACTACAAAGCCAAATATTCGCATTATTTAGAACTTAGAAAAGACCGACGAATGCACCAACAAAAGGCATACGACGAACAACAACGCATGATTGCTGACAACAGAACTTTTATCGACCGTTTTAAAGGTACTTTTTCAAAAACAGATGCGGTTCAATCGCGTGTGAAAATGTTGGAAAAACTAGTAATTGTTCAAGTGGATGAGGTGGATACTTCAGCATTGAAACTAAAATTTCCACCTGCTGCCCGCTCAGGTCAATATCCGGTTATCGTTAAAGAATTGTCTAAATCGTATGGCGATCATGTGGTTTTTGAAAATGCCAATATGGTAATTGAACGGGGACAAAAAGTAGCATTTGTTGGTAAAAATGGTGAAGGTAAATCAACGATGATTAAAGCCATTATGAAGCAAATTGAAATAAATAGCGGGAACGTTGAGATTGGTCATAATGCTCAAATAGGTTACTTCGCCCAAAATCAAGCTGCTTTATTAGATGAAAATGCAACCATTTTTGAAACAATAGATAATATTGCTGTGGGTGATGTACGAACTAAAATTAAAGATATTTTGGGCGCTTTTATGTTTCACGGTGACGATGTAACCAAAAAAGTAAAAGTGCTTTCTGGTGGAGAAAAAACGCGTTTGGCAATGATAAAATTATTGCTTGAACCTGTAAATCTCCTTATTCTTGATGAGCCTTCCAATCACTTAGATATGAAAACGAAAGACATCATTAAAGATGCACTTCGTGATTTTGACGGTACTTTAATTCTAGTTTCGCACGATAGAGATTTCCTCGATGGTTTAGCGACTAAAGTTTTCGAATTTGGTAATAAACGAGTGAAAGAACATTTTGAGGATATCACAGGTTTCCTATCAAATAAAAAAATGGAATCGTTACGAGAAATCGAAAAATAATATGAATTTATAAAACAAAAAAATCCTGCAATTGCAGGATTTTTTTGTTTAAAGAAATTAATTTACAAGTACTTTCTGTATAAATTTAGTTTCTGAATCAGAAATAATTTCAACTAGATAAACCCCCGATGAACTAATGTTATTGATCATAATTTCATTTATTGAGTTCGTTAGTGAAATTGTCTTATTTTCAAGTAATTTACCTTGAATGTCATAAATTTTGAATTTTACAGATCCTATATTTTTATTTGAATTAATTGCTATAATTCCATTTTTTGCCTCTTTTGCATTCACAATAAAATTACAATTAAACTCTAAATTTGATGTTTCTAAAGTCAAATTACTCCATGATTTTGAACCTTTAACTAGTCCAAGCACTCCGGTTGGTATGGTAGAATAATTAGCTCTAAAGTTCATTCTATCTATAGCATTTATATAATCTGTTGTTCCTGCCCCTCCATCAGAGGTTTGAATTGTAGTAGTTGGTTCTGATGATGCCAAATTTGGATTAACATATAAACTTACAACATCGTCATTTGTACCCGGATTAAAGGTGTATTTCAATACCAATAGGTGATTCTGATTGTATGATATCGCTGAACTGTATATTTTAGCTCCAGAACCTTTTTGCATAAAAATTACAAACCCACCGCCTGAATTATAGGCTCCAATTCTAAATGCAGTATTATAATTTCCGGAACTCATAACTCTAAAAAAATCTTGAGACGCTGAGCTTCCAGGATCATTTACTGCCGAAGAAAAATTAACAACAAAGCTCAAGTAGATGGATCCGCTAGAAACACTAGTAAAAGTTGTGCCTACAGCATCTTGGTTACTTGAAATAGATAATGATTTTGTAGCCGTTCCATAATTAGGATAGGAAATACCAGTGTTAACAATTGATGAACTTATGCATCCAAAACCACTACAGGCTCCTAAACCACCATTTAGAGAGGAATTATTAGTCCATGTTCCTTGTCCACTCAATGGCTGTCCAGCTGTGTAGCTAGAAAAGTTGTCGTCAAAAATAATTTGAGAACACAAAGCAAAACTATTCAGTAATGCTAAAAACAGTAATTTTATTATCATAGTTATTTGTATTTTAGTTAAACAAAAGTAGTAAAATTTAATTTATTTTAATATTTCAGGATAAATAATATGTAATATCTAGTTACTTTTGCTGAAAATTAAATAAATTGAAATTTTCACAATACACAAAAGAGTTTTCCTACAATATTAAATTGGCCTATCCAGTAATTTTAGGAATGTTAGGTCATACTCTAATTTCAATTGTAGATAATATAATGGTGGGAAATTTAGGTTCAACTGAATTGGCCGCAGTTTCTCTAGGAGGTAGTTTTGTATTCATTGGAATGTCTCTTGGAATAGGTTTTTCTACCGCCATAACCCCATTAGTTTCTATGGCAGATGCCGAAAAAGACGATAAAAAAATACGTTCCGTTTTTCATCATGGACTACTTTCTTGTGTGATTTTAGGGGTGTTTGTTTTCATCTTAATTGTTTTGGCTAAGCCAATAATGTATATCATGCACCAGCCAAAAGAAGTGATCGATTTAGCTAGTCCTTATATTGATTGGGTTGCATTTTCACTAATTCCTGTAATTATTTTTCAAGGGTACAAGCAATTTGCTGATGGATTATCAAGAACTAAATATTCAATGTACGCCATTTTTATGGCCAATATAATCCATATTATTATTAATTACGTGCTGATTTATGGAGTTTGGATTTTTCCAAAATTAGGAATTATTGGTGCCGCTCTAGGAACAGTAATTTCTAGAATATTGATGGTAGTTTTCATGCATTACATTATGAAAAATAATGCCCAATTGAATCCTTATTTTAAGAATTTTAGTTTCCGAGAAATTAAAAAAACCATGCTCAAAAAAATTGCCAGTTTAGGAATTCCTTCGGCAATGCAAATGTTATTTGAAGTAGCACTTTTCACCGCAGCAATATGGCTTTGCGGTTCTATTGGTAAAACAAGTCAAGCTGCCAATCAAATTGCACTTACTTTAGCCACAACAACATTCATGTTTGCAATGGGATTAAGTGTTGCGGCAACAATTCGAGTTGGAAATAATAAAGGTTTAATGGATTAT
>CAIJFC010000088.1 GCA_903819815.1 uncultured Bacteroidota bacterium | reverse complement strand
TGTATTTGACAAACACGGCTTGAAATTAGGCAACGTTTTAAGAAGACCAATCGATGGTTTGATTGATTTTCATTTACTAAATAAATAAGAAATTGAAGCGCTATTTAATAGCAATCATTGAAATTTCGACATTTACATTTTTTGGCAAGCAAGCCACTTGAACCGTTTCACGAGCTGGAGCGGTTTTTTCGTTAAAATAACTTCCGTAAATAGTATTTATTTTAGAAAAATCATTCATATCCATTACAAAAATAGAGGCTTTTATAACATCTTCAAAGTTCATTTCGGCCGCTTCAAGTACCGCTTTTAAATTCTCCATTACTTGTTTGGTTTCTATTTCAATTGAATCTAAAACCAATTCATTTGTGGCGGGATTAATCGCAATTTGTCCCGAAGTGTATAAAGTATTTCCAATCAAAACCGCTTGATTATAGGGTCCAATTGGAGCAGGTGCTTTTTCTGTAAATATAATTTTCTTTTTCATTTTATATTATTTAAAGTCTTTTGTCTGGGGTTGTTCTTTTTTCCCATTTAATATCACTCAAAACCCCTGATTTGATTCCGATAAAGAATCCCCAAAAAGCATAAGGACCCATTGGCATCCAGTTGAAATCCATTCGCCAACTTAATAAATCGCGTTCAAATCGGAGTTGCGCGCCGTTTATTCCTTTATTGGCGAAGTCATATCCTGAAGAAAGTCCCACTTTCCATCTTGGTGTCAAATCAATATTGGTCGAAAACATCAAGGAATTTCCTGTAATTTTCTTTTCCCGATTCATATTGCTATACGTTAACGAATAGGCGAGTGTCAAATCCCAAGGTAATTTGGCTTTAAATAAATCAGAAGGTTTTTCCTCGGTATCGTCCTTTCCAGTGCCAAATTGACTTTGTCGGCGATCGCTAAAATCCGTATTTGTTCCAAATAAATCGTCTTCGCGTCCACCATTTCGTTCGCCTTGCGTATTTTTCTTTTTGGAAGAATCTTCTCCGTCTTTGCTCGAAAAAGAATAATTCATAGTCATATTAGAACTCGTCATTCTGAAAAAACTACCGCCGTTATTGATATTAAAAGTATTAATTCGAGTTCCTGAATTACTGATAGCATAAGGATCTAAAGTCGTTGCAAAATTGACATTCAATTTGTCTTTGAATAATTTTGTTCCGCCACTAATTCGCAATGGCGACCAATTTAAGGAATCAGAAGTGGCATTATAATCAGTATGAAGCGTTAAACTACTTAACAATGAAATCTTTTTAAGTTCCAATTTAGTAGTGTCTTTATCAGCTACTTTTGCTTCAAAGGAGTTGCTTAAATCAAAACTAATCATGTTTGAATTTCCTTTTCCAGGCGCGCTGTAAATTCCGTTTTGAAATCGTGTATATTCTTTAATTATGGTTCCTGAAGCATCGGCCGCATAAGTATCGTAATATTTATCAAAACTAGGAGTATACGAATAATTCACACTAGGACGCAAGACGTGGCGAATCGATTTTACTTTGCCTTTCCCACTTAAATTAAAAGTTCCATATATAGTAGTTCCAATTCCAGAACTAAACGAATACGTTCGAAAGGCATCAAAACCGGAAACATCGGTGTCAATTACTTTGTTGCTAGCATAATCAAAACTCTTTCGAATGGTTTTTAAATACCAAACTTCTTGATAATTGACATTGGTAGAAACACTAAAATATTTAAAAATTTTAAAATTCGTACTTAATGGAATTAAATGTTGAAAACCAACTTTCGCATTTTTAAACATTTCAGGTTTAAAAAATAACGAGTCGGTGGTTTGAATTCGATTTTCTCCTTGAACGGTATATTGCAAATTGATGTTTTGGAAAAAACCTTTTTTGGTGCCATTTTTTGTTTCAAATGGAAAAATTCTATCAACGTTTGCTTGAAAAGTCGGCAACGTCATATTTATTTGTTGTGTTTGTGTGTTTTGAGAATGGGTCGCTGTCAACGAAAGATTGACTTGTGGAATGGAGTTAAATGTTTTTGAATAGGAAATAGAGGAGCTTAAAGTATTATTTAACCTCGAACTCATATTAACTTGATTAATAGATTGTTTAAAATATTTACTACTTCCTAAATTCACAGATGCCGAAAAGCGCGAATTTGGATTCGATTTTTGATCTTTTGAATGCGACCACTGAATATTATAAATGTTTGTTTTGGCATAATCGGGGTAGCCGCGTTCGCTCTCAATTAAATTTTCAAATCGAATATTTACGTTTCCACGAAATTTATAGCGCTTGGCATAACTAGATTCCATTCGCAAAGCATAACTTCCATTGGTATAATAATCGCCCAAAAGTGCCAAATCATAATTATCACTCAAAGCAAAATAATAACCCCCGTTTTGCAACGAATAGCCTCGCGAACGAGTATCATTGAAAGTGGGCATTATAATTCCCGATTGACTGGTTTCAGACATTGGAAAAAAGGCAAAAGGAAGCCCAATTGGCGTTGGAACATCGGCAATAACCATATTGGTAAGTAC
>CAIJFC010000087.1 GCA_903819815.1 uncultured Bacteroidota bacterium | reverse complement strand
GTATAAATGGTATTTACTGGGGCGTCATTTATAGGACTTATATTGATCCTAATAATTGCTGTGTCTGATTTTGCGACACCATCAAAAAATGTATAATGGATGCTATCTATTCCAACGTAATTTGCTTCAGGAATATATTGATATGATCCAGTTGTTATATTGAAATTTCCAATGCTACCGTGTTTCGGCTCCTTAGCAATTATGTATTTCGAATTGGGACTAGAAATAGATTCTGAAGTAAATCTACTAGTAATTATTTCATCTTCTTGTATATTTAATGAAGAATCTTTTGCAATTGGATTTATATGCATTCCATTATCAGAAAACTGAGCATCTAAAAATGCAATCCTATTTCTTAACCAACTTTTTAAATAAAATATATCATTTTCAAAATTACTTTCTTGATGAAAGGAGGGATATTCAGAAGTGATTACATCATAAAAATTATTCCAAAAATTAAAGTTTTTTTGTTGCCCAACAAAAATATTTCTACTGTCTGTATTTAGCCTGTTATTTATAAAATATAACAAATCGTTTCGCTTTGAAGTCCATCTATCTTTTATTAATTTCCTAAAATTTTCATCTTCATAAAACCTAGATATCCAAGCATTTTCAGTACCCCGTATTCCTGAATAATCTTCTAATAACCCTGATGAAAGATCAAAATCCCATGTTGGTCCAAATGTTATTTTATTATTATTTTTAGTATCAATATACATGTATACAGAGTATCTACTAAGGTCTATATTTTTAAATAGTTCCTCAGTTAGATACCAATCAATTACAGACTGTGTATTAAAATATTTTTGATAACCAGTTGTTACATCTTTGAAATTATCTGAGTAAAGTGCATTTTCTGCTGTTTGAAGAATGTTGATACAATAGTCCAAACGTGCTTGCGCAATTTCTGGTACTGTAGTATTTAAGTCATCAGGATCTTTTACTGTAAATACTTGATTTGCAATAGAGGTTTGAAAATTATATTGTTCACCTCTTCTTTCATCTAATTCAAAAATCACGCCCCCTGATACAACATTATTTGTTGTTTTTATAGATGTAATATCAACCCTATCTGTTGCAATTTTTGGTACTTCAATAACTTCATAAGTTCCCCAATGCCAGCCATTCATTACCAATTCAACCATTTCACTTCTGGGGCTATATTTTAATCCAAAATATTTTGAAACACTTGATGCTAGTTTGTTTCTCAAAAGTGTTTTATCGGCAAAATTTGCAAGCAATGCCCAATGTCTACTTGAAGGCATACCAAGTAATTTTTTTGAACTTGCTAATTTTAGTCTAAATGGTTTTTTGGGCCAATTCCAAGTTGAATTACCTCTACCCTTAATTTCGGTCTGGATTGTTTCTGATGAATATGTGTTATTATTAATTGTATGTATTATGAATGTAGCAGTTGTATACTCGTCTTTACTTGTTATTTGGTCCTGAGTATTTAGGATAATTTCAAAAATTGGAAGTTTGTGCTTTTTCAAGTCACTGATCAAGTCTGATGTCTGTCCAAAGGAAAAAATAGTTGTGAAAAAAAAGGCAACAAAAAAAAATATTTTCAACATCAGAATGCTCAATTTGTTTTTAAAAATACATTTTTATTTTAATATGACCAATTTCGCGGTTTGATTGAATTTATAAATTACTTTATATTTATAAAATGAAAAGAAGAGATATCTTAAAAGGCCTTACCATTGCCCCTTTGGCATTAGGCGCTGCGCCACTCAATTCATTCGAAGTAGCCGAGATGAAATCGATTTGGAAGTAGTGGTTACTGTGGGGTAATTATTATATTCTTGAATCCAATTAATTGATTTTTATAACTTAATTGGATTATATAATTTCCCATTGGAACATTGTTAATATTTACCTGAATATTTGCACCTACTTTAGTATAATTAAAATTTAGTATTCGATTCCCATTTATATCATAAATATAGATAGCATCAATTAACAGGTCTTTAATTATAAAACGACCATTTGACGGGTTAGGGTATAATCTAATGATCTCATTATTAATTTTAAAATTATCATTTAATATTATAAATTTTATTGTTTTTGGCTCTGAAATTAATTTCCCATCGCTGACAGTGAGAGTTATAGAATCTAATCCAAAATAGTTTCTATCTGGTAGATAGTTTAGTAGTCTATTATTTGTTATTGAAAGATTACCTCTAGTATTCGTTTTTATTTCTTTCACAATTAAACTCGCCAATGGATCATCAACATCGAAAATGTATTTGTCAAGATCGATAATTATTTGTTGGTTTCTAAATACTTGGTTCAAATTTATTGAATCAGAAATTACAGGAGCGTCATTAACAGGGGTTACATTAATGGCGTAGTAGGAGTTATTGGAATAGAGTTGACCATCATACGCTTTAAAATAGAAGGTATC
>CAIJFC010000086.1 GCA_903819815.1 uncultured Bacteroidota bacterium | reverse complement strand
TGGTTAGAGCATCTGACTGTTAATCAGAGGGTCCTTGGTTCGAGCCCAAGAGGGGGAGCTAATTGAAAAAAGAGGTCAAAAATGACCTCTTTTTTATTTCTACAATTTTGCAAAACCTTACTGGCATTGAGTAGAACTTGTATTGGACTTGTTAATTTTAGCAGTTAAAATAAGATGTTTTGGGATATAAAAAGAAGTGATAAATATAATTTTTTTCTGCTCGGCGAAGTGGCGGAATTTAATCACTTTCCATTCAAAATATAACAAAAATTTCAATCAGCGAATACATTTCCGATAAAGCCAAAACTAGCCATTATCACAAACCTCTGTAAGCAAATGTGCGTTTATTCAAAATTTCTCCATAAAAAAGTTTTCAATTTGAAAACTTTTGTTACTTTTGTCAAATGAAAATCCTTGTAAAGAAGACGATTTTATTTTATATCAAAAAGTATCCAATCGCAGAAACTCAATTGCTGATTTGGTATAATGAGTTTTCTAAACATGGATTTAGTAATTTCAATGAGCTCAAGAAAGTGTATGGAAATGCGAGTATTGTGAATAATAACCGAGTTGTTTTCAACATTAAAGGAAATGATTATCGATTGATTATTTCTATAAACTTTTTACAAGAAGCATGTTATGTGATTTGGTTTGGCACACATAAGGAATATGACAAAATAAATGTTGAAACCATTGCTTTTGACACTACAATTTTAACAAACAAAAAGATTTAATTATGAACTGGAAAGTATTGAAAACAGATGAAGATTACAATAAAGCTTCTCTACGAATGATGGAGATATTTAATGCCGAGCCAAATACTCCGCAAAGTGATGAATTAGATTTACTCATTGTTTTGATAAAAGATTATGATGAAAAGCATTATCATTTACCTGAATTAGACGCTTTGGAAGTAATCAAATACAAAATGCAGGAAATGGGAATGAAGGCTAAAGATTTGGAACCAATCATTGGAAGTAAAGGCCATGTTTCTGCAATTCTATCTGGTAAACGCGAAATCACATTGAAGATGGCACAGAAACTAAAGGACTATTTTAGTATTCCTGCAGAAGTGTTTTTGCATAGTGCATAGTTTGTAAGCTGAGCCCAAAAAACCTGACAAGACTTTTACATAATTTAAGATAGAAAAAAAACCTTAATTAGTAGAATTATGTCAAAAAGCAGAAGCATTTCATCAAGAATTGATAGGGTAACATAATCAGTTATTTGAAGAGGTTAGATAATTTTGTTTTTTTAAACATCTTTGTTTTTTGACATATAATTTTTTAAATTAAAATCTATACCATTGATTTTAAGATAATTAAATAAACTATCATCGCATTAAAATTGTAACTTTCTCCAAGAGGGGGGCAAAACAAAACCCGATACGAAAGTGTCGGGTTTTTTTATTTAACAAACCAACATTTATTCTTTTATAAACTTGTTTGCGTTTTTATCTGATACTTTTAGATAATAAATACCTTTAGATAATTGCTCAACATTTATGGTTGTTTCAATTTCATTTAGTTTCCCATTTAAAACCATTCTTCCCAAACCATCAATTATGGTATAAGGTTGGTTGATGAGATTGTAGTTAGCATTTATATTTAAAATACTTACAACTGGGTTAGGATATACGCTTACACTACTTTTATCAAAGACTTCCGTGGCTAAATCACTACAATTAATTGCT
>CAIJFC010000085.1 GCA_903819815.1 uncultured Bacteroidota bacterium | reverse complement strand
ATTACTAATTTGTTCAATGCATCAAATTGTGCCAGTAACACTGCAATTAATCCTCAAAGCAACTATTTTACAACTGGCAGTCCTGCAACATTTGCAGCTTCAACATCAGACCCTAATCCAACTTATATATGGCAGAGTGATTTAGGTCAAGGTTTTCAAATATTAAATGATGTTGGAAACTATTCAGGGACCAATACATCTAATTTGAGCATTGCTAATATTGAGTTATCAGAACATAATCAACCAATCAGGGTAATTACTACCTCAGGAAACTGCATAGATACTTCAAACATCGCTATAATTAATATTGCAGACACATGTATAGCAACAATAACTGATACAACGTTTATAACTGTTATAGACACATTGATTATAAATACGACAATTACGTCCCTTAACCCACCAACTAATTCAAACACAATAAAAGTGTTTCCCAATCCAACAAACGACCATATCACAATTGACTATGGAAACTTTAATGTCATGAATGGTTATCAATTGAAAATTGAAAATTCGCTTGGGCAGCAGGTATTTCAAACAAGTATTACTCAGCAAAGTGATTATTTGAACTTGACAGCGTGGGGAGGAAACGGACTTTATTTTGTTCACATTATTGACCCACAAGGAAACACAATTGACATAAGAAAAATCGTGCTTCAATAGCCCATCCCATAACAGCACCTAAAAGAAATTGGCGGCATTGTGCTCCGCAGAAAGATTTGTGGTTAAAGAAAAATCCTTCTCCGCAAAAGCATCTCGGTAAAACCCGCCAACTTCTTTTAGCTGCAAATCGTTAGCAGTAATGCATAAAGACAAAACACAGTATGACAATAAAAAAACAAACTTGGTTTCATGTAATAATTTTTTTCATCATTGCTACGATATTATCAGGAGTATTTAGACTTGGACTATTTGATTGGTACAATAAAATGACTTTGCCATATGGGTTGACAATCGTAATGAAATCCATACTCGAGGGAATTGGTCCAATTGCCGCTGCGACTATTATTTTGTTAACAATAAAGAAAAAAAGTGACATTACTTTTTTAGGTTTAAATAAAACTAAAAGCTTCATAATGGTAATTATCCCAATATTGCTGTTTACAATTTTTGGCGCAAATAATGACCAAAATTTAAATAGACATTTCTATGGTTTTATAGTTGGGACTTCTTTAACGTTATATGCAGTATTTGAAGAATATGGCTGGCGTGGTTTTTTACAAAATGAATTTGCGAATCTCAAACTATTTTTGAGGGCTATAATAATTGGTTCATTTTGGTATTTATGGCACTTAAGTTTTATATCAAACGACACAACAGTATTTGACGAATTAAAATTTTTCGGAATACTTGTTTTTGCTAGCTGGGGAATTGGTGCTATTGCCGAAAAAACCAAATCAGTATTTGCATGTGCTTGCTTTCATTTAATAGGTAGCATTTTGACTTTTTCTCCTTTAATATCAAACTCATTTGACAATCAAACACGTTATATAATTTTCGGAATATGTTTATTTTCTTGGATTATAATTGTTAATACTAGGGAGAAGTCAATGATAAAACGGAAATAATGCACAACTGCTAACAGCACCTACCCAAAAGTGGCGAGTTCGTCCTTCGTAAGACAGTTTATCGTATATTTGAAATGCAGTTTCCCGTTTGAAGTTCAGTGGTAAAATCGCCACCTTCGGGTAGCTGCAAACCGTTATCACTTCTTTTTATATACCCAGATATCTTGTTTTAACTGCTAAAATTCACAACTTCAATAGAACTTCTTCTCAATGCCAGTAAGGTTTTGCAAAATTGTAGAAATAAAAAAAGAGGTCATTTTTGACCTCTTTTCCCAATTAGCTCCCTCTCTTGGGCTTCCCGATTTCACTTCGTTTCTTTGGGATAAACTACTCGCCAAAATAATACGTATAAAAAAAGAGCAACATTTTCATGTTACTCTTTTTTTTGCTCCCCCTATTGGAGAAAGTTACAATTTTGCAAAACCTTACCGTTATTGAGAAGAAGTTGTAATGGAGTTGTGAATTTTAGCAGTTAAAACAAGATATCTGGGTATATAAAAAGAAGTGATAACGGTTTGCAGCTACCCGAAGGT
>CAIJFC010000084.1 GCA_903819815.1 uncultured Bacteroidota bacterium | reverse complement strand
TTTTAGAAATTGATACTTGACTTGCTGTTGGCGATGTTGGAATTGCCATCCAGTAGGTGCCATTATATCTAACAGCTCGCCAATTAAGCGATATTCCTAAACTTTGTTGTGTCCAGTTTATGCCGTCGGTCGTTGTGACCTGCATTAGGATCTTTAAAAGCGTGTTTGAATGCGTTGCAAACTAATTCGGTAATGATAAGCCCAAAAGGAATTGCGGAATCTGCATCTAATGAAGTATCATAGGTATTAATTTCAACAGAGATATTGGTTTTATAAATTTCAGAGAGATTTTGAACGATGTTCTCAATATAATTTTGCAGGTTAATGGAATTGCTATATTCCGATTCATATAAATTTTGATGAATCAATGAAATGGATTGAATTCGAGATTGTCCTTTAATTAAAAAATCATCTACAGAGGCTTCCTTATTACTGCCGGCTTCAATATTGAAAAGGCTAACTATTAATTGCAGGTTGTTTTTAATACGGTGGTGAATTTCCTTGAGTTGAAGGTCTTTACTGGCTAGAGATACTTTTGAACTATTGTTTAATGAATTTAAGATTAGGTTGTTTTTATTAAGTTGGTTATTGTTTCGAATTAATAAAACAATTCGAATCAGTAATAGCAAAAATACCACTACTATTATTGGAGTAATAAGTAAACAAAATTCTCTTAATTCAATATAATTATTGTTTTCTATCATATTTTGCTTTTAATTTTAATTAATAAACTTTTGTTAGATTAAAATCTTAATTCTGTTTAATAAAAAATTACTTTTTTTTAAAAAACTAGTTGTTTCTTTTGTGCATGAAATTTAAATAAAAAAAAAAAAATAAAAAATGAAAACTAGTACAGTTTAAAAGATGCAATACTATTAATTATTTAGCAAAGTGAAGTATTAAAAAAATACTAGATGTATTAAAAAATGATTAAATTTTTAATAAAGATGAGTTAATTATAGCAGTAAACACTTGTTAATTTATTTAATTAACTTTTGTTTTATTCTTTGCAATAAAAGGATAAACATAAGTTGAATTTTTAAAATTCTGATTTAACGTTGACTATTTTATAAAAACAGATTCTTTTTGCTATTAATCGTAATTGAAAAAATAATATCTAAATTTATTGCAGGCATTTATCCCGTTTATTTTTTTGGGATTTAATATTTTTTTTAACAAAATTTAGATAATTTTTATGATTTTCGGATAGTATAAACATCCAATTTTTTTTTGCAGTCTATTTGAGTATCAAAAATCAAAAAAAGTTATTTAAATCTATTTTGTTGCAAATTAATTAAACAATTACAACAAGATTTCGAACGATTTGCTGAAAGATTAGGAGCGGTTTTTAGGATTTTTTGAGAATAAAAAAACGGCTAAAAGTAATTTTAGCCGTTTTTGGTTTAACTTAGTAGCCTTTCCAGACGATATCTCGAACTATTTGCTGGAAGATTATGAGCGGTTTTTAGACTTTATTATTAGTACTTAAACTATATTATTTATTAGTAAATCATTTAAATTCAATTTAAAACACCATAATTTCATTTATTTATTAACTTTAATAAATTATAGATATATTTGTTTTTCAATGTACTATTAACAAGTGTTAAATGAGAAATATAGTTTTTAAATTATATCTACTTTTTTTTCTGATAATTACTTTTGGTTTTGCTCCAGAAACAATTATCGGACAAACACTTAATAACCAAGAAAATTCAATATTAAATGCTTCAGAAAAATTAATTTTTTCAAATCCAAACGAAGCAATAAAAATAGCTGTACAGTTATCCAAAAACGAGAATAATTCTAATTTTGAGATTGCAGAAATTAATTATATACTCTCAAGAG
>CAIJFC010000083.1 GCA_903819815.1 uncultured Bacteroidota bacterium | reverse complement strand
GTAAAAGTAATAAAATATTCGACATAAAAAAAGCGGTTTAGTGTACACTAAACCGCAGTTTCATTGAATTTTCTTTTGTAGCGAGAGAGAGATTTGAACTCTCGACCTCAGGGTTATGAAAATATCTTTAATATTTTTTAGAACCGTAAACCCCTTTAAAATATAGGGGTTTGAAAATCTCTAACTAAAAAATCTATCATTTCCTCACTTAATTTCCTCACTTGGAGCATCAGTAGATTTATGTGGTAATGAGTGTTGATAACGAAGGTAATAGGTTGGTTATTGAACTTAAAGTTAGATGGTAATTTTAAATAATTACATTGAGATTAATTCACTTTTAATATTCTCTAGCATTTCATCTACTTTTTCAAATCTATGGACAGTATCGTAATAAAATTGCTTATTAGGAACTTTATTTTCTTTTAAGTATTCAAGCATTTCATCAAAGCCTAACAATTCATCATAATTAGCTAGGTGAAAGGTCAAATGATTTCCTTTGTAGTGCTTTAATTCTTCTTTACATTTCTTCTCAAAACTGGCTAAATAATTCAGATACGACTCGGTAAAAATCCAATTTTCTTCTGTTTTGAGATTCTTTTTATGTTGATTAATCTCTTTTTTCAAGGATATACTTGGTGACCAACTTGGGTTAATGGAATGTACTTTAACAGCCTCCGATGGATTCATTGCTCTAACATAGTTGGCATAAAATCCTCCAAGCGATGTGCCAATCACGAATAGGTTACCATAATTATCTTGAATCAAATTGCCAATTTGTTTTATGGCTTCGTTGGGATTGTAATTAAGTTGTGGTGCTATCAAATCAATGCGGTCAGATAAATGGTTGTCGATTAGCCATTGATTGATTATGGCCAGTTTGTTTTCGGGTGCACTATTGAAACCATGAAACAATAAAATAGTGGTTTTATACTCATAATTTGGAACAAGATATTCATAAGGGACTCCAATGATTTCATTATTAAATTCAACGGCAATACCTTTAATTGGGTTTATAAGATTTTTGGTGTCAGGAATTTGTTCGAGTATTGTTCCAATAGGAATAGAAACACTGGACCAAGCGTGATGTATTGAATTTATTGCCTTTATGGTTTTAAATGATTTAGACATTGATTTACTTTGTTTTTGCAAAAATAGGTAATTAATTCTAGGTCCTATTTGTAATAATTTTAACAAATATTTTTTTAGTATTTTTGATAAAAATAAATTAACCATGAGTAATATATCACCATCAAAACCATCATTTATTTTTGGCTACTGGAGGCCATGGAAGGAAAATTCTAATCTATTTGATAGCTACTTAGATTATAGAAAAGACACTTCTTTAGTAAAATATGGAGCCGATACAGTTGGTAAATATATCAATGAGGCATCAAAGGAACAAGTTAATGCAATTAAAGAACTCGGAATAGGATTTGAGCAAGAAATGAATGTTATTTCAGATCAGATAACTGACTTAGGGACTGGGGTTAAAGATGTAGTTGATGTAGTTAAAGATGTAGGGACAAAAATTAAAGAACTTGAAAAATCAAATAATCAAGGCCTTAATATTATTTCAAACCGATTGCTAAATATAAATAATAGTCTAAATTTTATTAATAGAAATTTAGATATTCAAATTGAGCAACAAAGAATAAGCAATTTATTATTACAAAATATAGCGGAATTACTTCGTGTTCCTGATAGTGAGAAAGATCGGCAACTTTTTATTGAAAAAGGCCTTAAGCATTTTGTAAATGCTTCAAAAAATCCTGATTTATATGAGGATTCATTAAAACAATTACTTAAAGCAGAACAATTAGCTGATGATGATTATTTCGTTCTTCATAGATTGGGTTGTATTTACTTATATGTTGAAGGATTTATTAATCCAGAAAAAGCACTAGATTACTTTGCAAGGGCAGGTAAATATTCAAGTGTAGAAAGTGATCCAAAGGCAGTAAGGCTTGCAAATGTGCTGACAGAAAAATTCAATGTAGTAAATACTGATATTTATATAGATACAAACCAAATTCAACAACTTGCTGCTGATTCATTTGAGAAAGCGGCATTTGCTGCTTATGTATTGGGTCAATTTGAAAATGCTGTGAATTACCAAAAGAAGGCGATGCAACATCTGCCAAACACACAAAACTGCTTTTTACTATCAAAATATCAGGCACGAATTGGAAATTCAATTGAATCTGTATTTTACTTAAATCAAGCAATAGATGAAAATCCTTCACTTTTCGATGTAGTTGCGAATTGCAGAGAAATTGATTTAATAAATGATTCCGCTGTTTTAAAATTGTTACAAGAAAAAAGTGAGGAAATAAACAACAAATTAGAACAACTAATTTTGACGCTAGAAATATTTCCTTCGGATAAATCAATAGAGTTAAAAAAACAATACGAAGAGAAAAAGAATTTTAAATCATACTATTTAAGATTAAAATTTTTTTCTGAAATAAATAAATATGCAAATGAAATCCAGGAAAAATATTCAAAATTAAAATCAAATATTGATGATGTTATTGCTACAATTAACAGTATTTCATTTGACCTATTACTAGCTGATGTTGTAGAAGAGTTGTTGACTGATTTAAATAATGCTAAATCCCTTCCATATGAAGAAATGGATTCAGTTTTTATTGAAATTTCAGGAAAATTAAATGATGTCAAAAAACAACAAAAATTGTTTGATTTTAGGGATTATAGGGAAATGAGCAAACATGTCACTTTAAAGATCGAAAGTGAAAAAAATATAAAATTAGAAAATCAAATTACAGGTGAAATTGATACTCTAATAGAAGAAATAAATTTAATAACATTTTCCACTTTTGACGGTAATAGGGTTGAGGAGATTAAAAATCAATTAATAGATGCCAAGAAGTCAATTATAGACAAAGCAGAAAACAGCATTGATATTGGTCAAGATATTTTAAAAAAAATAAAACTTGAAGTAAATGATGATGAACTCCAAATCGGTTCAAAATATGCTGGAGGTATTGTTTTCTATCTAGATAAATCTGGGAAACATGGATTAGTTGTTTCAGAAAATAATTTTGGGAAGGAAATATGGGGTAATAAAAAGAAAGTAGACGCAATTAAAAAAACATATTTATTAGAAGAAATAGGTGCTTTTGGTAATGGAATATTTAATGGGCAAGGTATTGAAAACACAAAAAAAATTTTCAATTATGCAAGCATTGATATAAAGGATGGATTCTTTTCAAAAAAAATAGTAAATATATCTACTGCTGCCCGTTTGTGTGTTGAATCTCAAGAAAATGGATATACAGATTGGTATTTGCCAACCGAAGAGGAGCTTTTCATGTTATTCACAAATCTTTCTAAAGCATTCAACAAAAACCCTAAAAAAAATTGGATTTTTAATTTTTATGGAGGAGATTATTGGAGTAGTACTGAAAAAAAAATGAATGCTATATGTGTAGTTCCTAATGGATTAAATGACAAACCAATAACAAAATTTCACAAGAAGGATCAACCTGCCATTGTTCTAGGAGTTAGAGCTTTTTAAATACTATTGATTGCTATAGTAGCTTCAAAAAAGTGGCTATTAGGGCTATTATATAGCAGGAAGAAAATATACTAATCACGCATTAGGCAATAAGGATAAAAAAGAATAAACTATGGAAGGAAAAATAAAAGAGCTTTACGAGTTTTTAGAGGAAAACAGACAATATAACAAACAAGTTCAAGAAGGATTTATAAAGTCTTGTATTGCTATAAAAGATTTATCTCCAGAACAGAAAGTATTGAATCTATTATATGGAGTTGTTAACACTCAGTCACAACCAAAAATTGATAAGATAGGTCCATTTTTCACAAAAATGTATCAAAAAGATTCTGATTTAACTTCATACAAAGGTTTTTTGAAAACTTTAAAAAACGAATCTGTATCTTCGGATTCATTATTTGAATTAATGAAATCTCAAAATGGTTGGGGTTCAAAAACAGCCGCTTTATTTATGAAATATATTTATTTAATTCATAAAGATAATACATTTAAAACCTCTAGAATCTGGACAGATTTTAGTATAAATGAAAATGAATTAAAACTTCCTGTTGATGCTGTAATTACTCATATTTTTAAAAATAATTTTGTTAATCAAGGATGCAGATTAGATTTTGATGGGATAAATGAATTTATTGGAAAATACAATCCTAAAAATGATGATTTTATTATTTGGGATGAATTGTGGTTTTGGGGATTTATTACTCAAAAGATTGAAAACAAAGAAAGAGTTTCAAATAAATTCAATGATAATAAATTTTGGTGTTTACCATACATAGAAAAAGATATGGTTAATATTAAAGAAAAAGCAGAGTGTTTTTTAAAACTATTAGAACAACTAAACCATGAGTAATATATCACCATCAAAACCATCATTTTTACTAACATATTACAATCCATTTGATAAAAATGCACCTGGATTAGTAGAGTCCTATCTTAATTATGCAAAGGATGTCAATCTTGCTCAATACGGAGCTAGCATAGTAAGTGCGGCTATTGAAAAAGCATCGAAAATGCAATCCATTCAATTGCAGAATGGCTTCAAGATGATAGACCAACGATTGTCGAGTATGGTTTATGAACAGGTAACAACAAATCTGCTGCTCAATGATATAAAAGATTTACTTAAATTACCCGATTCAGAAAAAGAAAAATTATTTCATATTAATTCTGGATTAAAATTTTTATCAAAAGTAAACTATAACGATAGTATGATAAAAGATGCTATTCATGAATTTGAAATGGCCTATAAAATCTCCCCAAATGATTGGTTTGTTAATTACTATTTGGGGGTATGTTACTTACATTACCCAAATGTATTAAATTTAGAAAAGGCAGAACGCTATTATACAACATCAATTAAATATGCATCTATTGAAGATAATTATAGTCTTCAAAGTAGTTATAAATCTGCTTTTTATGCTATTGAAAATAAAAATACAGAACTAGTATATACAAAATCATGGCCTAAAGTTAATGACGAATATGGAAAACATGAAGGGGGATTTCGTTGGATAGAAAAAAGAGAAAAAGACGAATATTATGATTGTTTAGCAAGACCTAATTTTCATTTAGCAGATTCCTATTTAAACTTAGCAAATATAAAATATATTAAAGGTGATTTTGAATTTGCATATAATTTTTGCAAACTAGCTTCAATGATTTTTTCTTCGGGTTATAAGTTTTCTGAAATGAAATTTATGGAGAAAATTCGCTTTTATGAAACAAAATATTTAGCTAGATGTTTAAATAATAAATTAAAAACTATTGAAGATTCAGAATCAATAAAAGAAATAAAATCAATTATTTTTCTAGAAGCAGCTTTAAATGATAAAGACATTTTATTAATTCCTGAATATGTAAAAATTCTTCAAAGAAGGTATAAATCGGCTCTAAATAAACTTAATAATGGAACTGTTGTTAAGAAGGCTAAGCCTTATTCAGTCGACAAGCCCAATACAGTTGACAAGCCATTATTAGTTAACAATAATAATTTACAGATAAAATATTATTGGTGGAGCAGAAAAACTACAGTCATATTATTAACCATACTATTTTGGCCTTTAGGTGTATATGGCTGGTATATGAGAGCAAAGAATAAAAGTGGTGTATTATAACAAAAAAAGAAGAAATTTTCCAATTGATGTCCCTCATAAGATAACTATTGATTTATCGTTCAGTGAGGAGCAGTTTCAAAAGATAATTCTTGGTTTATCAGCAAAAGAAATGGAGAACAGATGGCGTATTTATTATGAAAACGATACGCTATTTTTTCAACGTTCATGGACTGGATATACCATATTTGAAGCTAAGATTCATAAAGAAAAAAATAGATACTTTATAAACGAATTTCTTGCAGAACGAAACCCAGAGAAATATCGTATAACTGATGATGCGTATGATATTGAAGTAATTACAAACAAAATCAATAAGCTTTTATAAAGGAAGTGACAAAATTCTAATATATGTATCGGTTAAATGGGCGGCTTTATATTTTTGACCTTATTTTAATACTTCCTCACTTAAAAAAATCTCATTTTTTGTAGTGTCAGTAAGGCTTTAAGACCCTAAAGGTCTCCAGTTCCTCACTTGAGTAAATTTATACCCTTTAATTCAAACACAATTAAAAAACCCCTTAATGCCTGAATATTAAGGGGTTGTAGAGTAGCGAGAGGGAGATTTGAACTCCCGACCTCAGGGTTATGAAT
>CAIJFC010000082.1 GCA_903819815.1 uncultured Bacteroidota bacterium | reverse complement strand
TATGGAGGGTCTGGTTTAGACAGTGTTTCTTATATTTTAGCGATAACTGAAATTGCAAAAATTGATGCTTCGGCTGCAGTAATAATGTCTGTCAATAATTCATTGGTTTGTGCTGGTATTGAAAAATATTGTAGTGAAGAACAAAAACAAAAATACCTAGTTCCACTAGCAAAAGGGGAGGTTATAGGGGCGTTTTGTTTGTCGGAACCTGAAGCAGGTTCTGATGCTACATCTCAAAAAACAACTGCAATCGATAAAGGAGATCACTATTTATTGAACGGTACAAAAAATTGGATTACCAATGGAAGTTCAGCTTCTACCTATATTGTAATTGCTCAAACAGATATTGAAAAAGGCCATAAAGGAATCAATGCTTTTATTATTGAAAAAGGGTGGAATGGATTCGAAATTGGACCTAAAGAAAAGAAAATGGGGATTCGAGGTTCCGATACACATTCTCTAATGTTTACAGATGTAAAAGTTCCAAAAGAAAATAGGATTGGTGAAGATGGTTTCGGATTTAATTTTGCGATGGCAGTCTTAAACGGAGGTAGAATAGGGATTGCATCACAAGCATTAGGAATTGCAAAAGGTGCTTTTGAATTGGCATTAAAATATTCGCAAGAACGAAAATCTTTTGGTAAAGAAATTTTTAAACACCAGGCAATTGCATTCAAATTAGCCGACATGGCCACGCAAATTGCTGCGGCAGAAATGTTAGTTTTAAAAGCGGCTTCTGAAAAAGATGCAGGTCAAGATATTTCTCAATCGGGCGCTATGGCAAAATTATTTGCTTCTCAAACCGCAATGGATACTACAATTGAAGCCGTTCAAATTCATGGTGGAAATGGATATGTTGCTGAATACCACGTCGAAAGAATGATGCGGGATGCTAAAATTACCCAAATTTATGAGGGAACTTCTGAAATCCAACGCATTGTAATTTCGAGAACTTTAATTGCTTAGAAAATTCTTCATAATAAAAAAAGTCCTAAAACAATTCGTTTTAGGACTTTTTTATTTTAGAATCGTAAGATATTATTTTGCCAATGTCATTTCATCAACTATGTGTTTTGCACCTGAGTATTTTTCAATAACCCATAATACATAACGGATATCTACATTAATAGTACGTTGTAATTTTGGATCAAAGATAACATCTCCAGCCATCGCTTCAATGTTTCCATCAAATGCCAATCCTATTAATTCACCTTTTCCATTCAATACTGGTGAACCTGAATTTCCTCCGGTAATGTCATTGTCAGTTAAGAAATTTATATGAAGCGAACCGTCTTTATCTGCAAAACGTCCGTAATCTTTATTTTTGTTCATTTCTAATACACGAGCCGGCAAATCGAATTCTTCATCTCCTTTTTTGTATTTTTTAACCTGACCGTCTAAAGTGGTGTAGTTGTTAACTTTGGCATCGTTTCTTTTGTCAGCAGGTAAAGAACGAACTTTTCCATAAGTTAAACGCAAAGTTGAATTTGCGTCCGGGTATTTTATAGTTCCAATTTTCGATTCTCTCAAACCTTCTACTAATAAGCGAAAGGCAGCACCATAATCATTTTGTGCTTTTGCAATAGCATCCGATTTAGCATTCATATGGGCAACTAAATCATTTGAAAGTAAGTACAAAGGGTCGCTTGCCAAAACAGCATCACTTGGGTAGTCTAAAAATGCTTTTACCTTATCCAATGAAGTTAAAACACTCATTTCAAATGCAGCATTTACAAATTTAGAGTAATCGTAGTTGTGGTCTTTTCCAATTTTTTCTGCCATTGGAGCAATTCCATATCCAACAGATTTTGTAGCATACAATTTTAATTGAGCTGTTAAGATATCTTTTTCAGCAGGGATGAAAGAATCTTTAAAGAAACCATCAGCCATTTCAATAATTTTAGGAGCCATTGTAAGACGTTTTGCACCATCTGCTTTTGCATAAGCATCCAATTGTCTTCCTAAAGAACGACCAATTGTTCCAAACGATGAGGTTCTCATTAACTGTTGTAGGTAATTATCGTGACGTGATTTTTCATTTGTCAATGCGTAGTAAGCATTTATTGTAGCTACAACATTACCATATTTAGCTTTGTTTTCGGCTTTGTTAGCCCATTTATTGAATTTAGCTTCTTGCGCTGCTTTTGATTTTGATGTTTGAAATTTGCTTAAAGCATCAATCATCCCTTGACGGTTTTTCCAATAATTGGCAGTTGAAGCAAATTTTGAAGCATATATTAATCGAAGTGCATCACTTTGATCCATGTATTTTTTCATGTTGTCCATACCAGTTTTAGCACCTTCAACCCAAGCAGGATAAGCAAATTTAACGTTTTGTTCAATTCCAGCAGCTGGCATCCAACGGTTAGTTCTTCCAGGATAACCCAAAATCATTGCATAATCACCTTCTTTTACTCCGTTTAAGTTTACAGGTAAGTAATGTTTTGGACTTAATGGAACGTTTGAAGTAGAATAGTCGGCAGGATTACCGTCTTTGTCAGCGTAAATTCTAAACATAGAAAAATCGGCTGTGTGACGAGGCCATTCCCAGTTGTCAGTATCACCACCAAATTTCCCAAGACTTTCAGGAGGAGTTCCTACTAAACGAACGTCTTTATAATCTTGGTATACAAAATAATAGTATTCATTTCCTTGAAAAAACGGACGAACAGAAACAGTATATTTTCCTCCTTCATTGTTTTCTTTTTCAATAGCTGCAATTTCTTGATTTACGGCTTTTTCTCTTTCCGCCTCAGTCATTTTATCATTTACTTTGGCTAAAATTCTTTTGGAACAATCGTCCATACGAACGAAAAAACGAACGTACAAGCTTGAAGGTTTCATTTCTGAAGCTCTATTAGCAGCCCAATAACCGTCTTTCAAATAATTTTTTTCGGCAGTAGACAATTCAGCAATTGCATCATATCCACAGTGGTGATTGGTTAATACCAAACCATCTTTGGAAATCACTTCGGCAGTACAACCGCCATTAAATTGAACAATTGCATCTTTCAAACTGTGGTTATTGATGCTGTAAATTTCTTCAGCAGTCAATTGCAACCCCATTTTTTGCATGTCTCGGTGATTCAAACGTTCAATGAACATTAAAAACCACATTCCTTCATCGGCCTTAACGGCCGTAGGAATCAATAGAACCCCAATAATTAGGGATAAAATAAATTTTTTCATATTTAATTAGTTTTTTTAGGAACTGCGAATATAAATCATTTTCATTATTTTATTGTTATTCAATGTTTAAAATGTGATGATTTTAATAATAATTTACTGTTCTCAATTTATTAACTTTTGCAAAAACTAATAACCTTATGATAAAATTAAAAGCACGATAAATTAACAATACAATAGGAATTTTGTTAAAACTAAAAATGAAAAATAAAAGAAAAATTCCATTAGTAGTAATAAGTGATGTTCACCTCGGAACCTACGGATGTCAAGCTACCGAATTGCTCCAATATTTAAAATCTATTCAACCCAAAACTTTAGTTTTAAACGGCGATATCATTGATATGTGGAACTTTTCCAAAAGTTATTTTCCCTCCTCCCACATGAATGTTTTGCGTCACATGATTAAAATGTCGGCCAACGGCACTCGATTAATTTATATCACCGGAAATCACGATGAAGTATTGCGAAAATATTCGGACCTTATTTTAGGCAAATTCGAATTGGTAGACAAACTAGTTTTAGATTTAGATGGAAAAAAAGCCTGGATTTTCCATGGGGACGTATTCGATTCTTCTACACAAGGATATGCTAAAATATTGGCCAAAATTGGCGGTAAAGGCTATGATTTGTTGATATTAATAAATAGTTTCTTGAATTGGGTAATGGTATTATTAGGAAAAGAAAAGAGAAGTTTTTCTAAGAAAGTGAAAGACAGTGTTAAAAAAGCTGTGGCGTTCATTACCGATTTTGAAAAAACAGCTGCAGAAATTGCCATCGATAAAAAATTCGATTATGTGGTTTGTGGTCACATTCATAATCCTCAAAAGAGAGTGGTTACCAATGAAAACGGATCGGTATTGTATTTAAATAGTGGCGATTGGGTTGAAAACTTAACGGCTCTGGAATATAAAAATTCCGAATGGAGCATATATCAGTACAAAAAAGAGCATTACAAGAATTCTGATGCAGTTGAGGAATTGGTTTCAGAAGATTACGCTTTTAAAATTCTTTCCTAACTAGATTTAAACTACAAATGAAAATATTTTACGCAATACAAGCTACGGGTAACGGACATATAAGTAGGGCAGTGCAGTTGTATCCGTATTTAAAAAAATTTGGCACTGTCGACTTTTTTATGAGCGGTAATAATGCCAGTTTAAATGTTGATATTCCAATAAAATTTAAAAGCAAAGGTTGTAGTTTGCATTATACTAAATGTGGAGGTTTGGACTATTGGGATACTGCAAAAAACATTAATCCCTTGCAAATGTATCGCGATGCAAAAGCGTTGCCTTTATCTGATTACGATGTGGTGATTAACGATTTTGATTCGGTTACCGCTTTGGCTTCAAAACTCCAAAAAGTAAGGTCGGTGCAATTTGGCCATCAAGCGAGTTTTAAATCGAAGTTAACGCCTAGATCAGAAAATAGTAATTTAATGGGAGAATTGGTTTTGCAAAAATATGCTCCAGCAAATAAATATTTGGGACTGCATTTTAAAGAATACGATACGTTTATTCATCCTCCTATTATTAAAGATGATATTGTAAATGCTACTCCCACCGACTTAAATCACATTTCTGTTTACCTGCCGTCCTTTGATAAAGAGTGTTTAGAAACTGCCTTCAGAAAAGTAAGCGACGTTCAATTTCATTGGTTTTTGAATGATATAAATAAGCCGTATACTGTTGGAAATATTACTTATTTTCCGGTAAACCAAAAACTATTTAATGATAGTTTAATCACTAGTCATGGAATAATTACTGGAGGCGGATTTGAAACTCCTGCCGAAGCATTGTTTTTAAATAAGAAGGTGCTTAGTATTCCAATTCAAAAGCATTATGAACAAGAATGTAATGCGGCGGCATTAAAATTACTGGGAGTTCCGGTGCTTAGCAAAGTTGGAAATCATTTTCATGTTGAAATTGAAAATTGGCTGAATGGGAAAATCGAATATCCAAAAATTGAGGCGAATGATATTCCAAAAACACTACAATATTTGTTTGATACTTACAATGATTAAAAAAAAAGCCATCTTCAGATGGCTTTTTAATTTATAGGTTATGACTATTTTCAGGAAGGTCGTCTTCCCTATTAAGCATGTTCCAAAGTTTGTCTTTTAATTCGGTAAGTCCTTGTTGCGCAACGGATGAAATGAACAAATAAGGGGTTCCTGCAAACTCTTTATCCAATTCAGTTTTTAGCTCGGCTTTGAGTTCGTCGTCCAACATGTCGCATTTTGAAATCACAACAATACGTTCTTTATCCAACATTTCAGGGTTGTATTTCGTCAATTCATTAACTAAAATATCGTATTCTTCTTTGATATTTGGAGTATCTACAGGAATTAAAAACAGCAACGTGGAATTTCTTTCGATGTGTCGTAAAAAGTAATGACCCAATCCTTTTCCTTCAGCCGCCCCTTCTATAATTCCCGGGATATCAGCAATTACAAACGACTGAAAATCACGGTATGCTACAATTCCAAGATTTGGTTTTAAAGTAGTAAACGGGTAATCGGCAATTTTTGGTTTCGCTGAGGTTAATACAGAAAGCAAAGTCGATTTTCCTGCATTTGGGAAACCTACCAATCCTACATCGGCAAGCACTTTCAATTCCAAAATCATATCCACTTCTGTGGAAGGCAAACCAGGTTGGGAATACCTCGGCGTTTGATTGGTTGAGCTTCTAAAATGCCAGTTTCCCAAACCGCCTTTCCCGCCAACGGCTACAATTCTTTTCTCGCCATGGTCAGTAATTTCGAATAAAATCTCATTCGTTTCTTTGTCACGGACTACGGTTCCTAAAGGTACTTCTATAAATTTATCATCGCCATCGGCACCAGTACTTCGATCGCCACCACCATCACCACCGTGTCCTGCTTTTACGTGTCTTGCAAATTTTAAATGAAATAATGTCCAAAGGCTTTTGTTTCCAACTAGATATACGTGTCCGCCTCGACCACCATCACCCCCATCAGGACCTCCTTTTTCAATAAATTTTTCCCTGTGCAAATGGGTAGAACCCTTTCCGCCTTTTCCAGAGGAAACATATATTTTTACGTAATCTACGAAATTTCCTTCAGTCATTTTCTTTTTTTTATTCTAAATTAGTACGTAATAAAAGTTATAAACGCTCAATTACAGCGCTCAATCGTTGGGTAATTTCTTCTATAGAACCAATTCCGTTTATTGGATAAAATTTATTTTGATTGCTATAAAAATCCATTAAAGGAGCTGTTTTTTCATTGTATTCTTGGTAACGATTTCTAATTTTATCTTCGTCTTGATCGTCTACGCGTCCGCTAGTTTTCCCTCTTTCTAATAATCTTTTAATTAAGATTTCATCGTCTGCTTCCAATGCAATTGTAGCGGTGATATTCCAATTTTTAGTAGCTAGAAATTCATCTAAAGCGTCTGCTTGTGCTAATGTTCTTGGAAATCCATCAAATAAAAAGCCTTTAGTATCCGGATTTTTTTCAACGGTGTCTTGTAACATTTTTATGGTAACTTCATCAGGAACTAAATCGCCTTTGTCCATGTAACTTTTGGCCAATTTTCCTAGGTCAGTTTCATTTTTTATATTGTATCTAAAAATATCACCAGTGGATAAATGAGTTAGATTGTATTTTTCTTTTAAAAATTCTGCTTGAGTTCCTTTTCCAGCCCCTGGCTTTCCAAATAAGACAATGTTAATCATGATGTAATGGATGTGTAGTTGTAGTTATTTATTCTTTTAATTGATATACTTCAGGTAAATTTCTTCCTAAACCGTCATAATCCAATCCGAAGCCTACGATGAATTTATTTGGAATTCGAATTCCAATATAATCTAATTTCAGGCCTTTTTTATACGCTTCAGGTTTG
Source organism: uncultured Bacteroidota bacterium (assembly GCA_903819815.1). GTDB lineage: Bacteria > Bacteroidota > Bacteroidia > Flavobacteriales > Flavobacteriaceae > Flavobacterium. The sequence goes on along the minus strand of CAIJFC010000082.1, from coordinate 8,004 downwards.
AAAAACAAAGTGGCTATTTTCAGGTGTTTTACATTTTGCTTTTTGAACAACTCTTTCAATTCCGCAACTGTATTTCCGGTGTCTACGATATCTTCAATTATAATTACGGTTCTTCCAGTTAAGTCTTGGTTTAGACCAATTAATTGTTTTATTTCATTAGTCGAAGAAGTCCCTTCATAAGATGCTAATTTGATAAAACTAACTTCACATGGTTTTTTATAGTGTTTCATAAAATCGGAAACTACCATAAAAGAGCCATTTAAAACCCCAACAAATACTGGAATTTCATCCGCAAAATCAGCTTCTACTTGAGAGACCATTGTTGCTATTGCAAAATCTATTTCTTGAGCAGAAATAAAAGGAACAAATTGTTTGTCGTGTAATTGTATCAATTTTCTGATTTTTTTATATGCTGCAAAGATATAGAATTCCCATTTTACAAAAGATAAACCGCCTATATATTTTATTTTTCTAGTAAATAAATCCCTACAAATTAATTAATTGAAGTTTTTTTTTAAAATGTTAAATTAATATTAAACTAATTTGTATTTTTGGAGTCTAAATGGTATTAATCAAATAGTTATGGCTTCATTAGACCCTCATACCGGCATTTTAGGACAAAAAAATGCAAGACATTTATTAAGAAGAGCATCTTTTGTATACCATAGATCTTTAATTGATCAATATGCTCTTTTAACACCTAATCAGGGATTAAATTTACTATTGTCAACAAGTACTCCTTTAGTAAATTTGCCGTACGACCCACTTCCAACCTCTGCTCCTGATGGTTTTTGGACGGAATCAACCGCATTGGCTACCTCATTTGCAAATCAGGGAAGAAAAAGCGGAATAGTTGCAGGTTGGTGGTGGTACAATGCTATTAATAGCCCTAATTTAAAGTACAAATTATCTCATTTTTTATCTACATGTTTTACAGTAGAGATAGATGCTTCGTCCTCAGCAACTGATTTTTACGATTATATCCGATTGCTTTTACATTATTCCTATGGGAATTATAAAACTTTAGCAAAAAAAATGACGTTGAATAATAATATGTTGTATTATTTAAACAATACTTCAAATACTAAAACAGCGCCAAACGAAAATTATGCAAGGGAGTTTTTTGAGCTTTTCACCATTGGTAAAGGACCTCAAATTGGCGTTGGAAATTACACCACTTATACCGAAGCTGATGTAGTTCAAGCAGCCAGAGTATTAACTGGTTTTAGGAGATTGAATACCAGAACGATTATTGATCCAGATACTTCTTTGCCAAAAGGCTATAACGTATTTTCGTTGCATCACACGAGTGCAAAAACATTCAGTAGCGCTTTTAATAACACTGTGATTGCTGCAGCAACCAACGATGCGGGAATGGATACCGAGCTGAACGCTTTTGTAAATATGATTTTTAATCAACAGGCAACCGCTAAAAATATTTGTCGTAAAATGTACATTTATTTTGTAAAAGGAACCATAACTCCTGAAGTTGAAACGGACATTATTACTCCTTTGGCTTTAGAATTTTATAACAATGGTTATGAAATTGCCCCAATAATTAGAAAATTATTAGAAAGTAAGCATTTTTATGATTTAGACGATTCCGATTCTACTAATGAAACTATCGGTGGAATGATAAAATCGCCTCTAAATCAACTTTCTGAAATCTGTACATTCTTAAAAGCAACTATTTCAGATCCTAATACAAGTGCGTACGATTATTATTACAAATTTTGGTCACTTTTTGTCTATAATAGCTTTTTGACAGGATCGAATATGATGCTGTTTAATCCTGAAAATGTTGCCGGACATCCAGCCTACTATCAAGCCCCAGATTTTGATAAAAATTGGATTTCTGCAACCAATTTAATTTCGAGGTATCGTTTAGGGGAATCATTATTAGATGGAATTAATAGAATAAGTGGAAATGCAACTATAATAACTAAAATTAATATTTCAAATGTGGTTAGATACGGAAATATTATTACCGTTGCGAATGATCCATTTATTTTAACATCTGAATTGTGTAATGCTCTTTTTGCTCAAAATCCAGATACTAACCGGGTTAACTATTTTATGAGTACTTTTTTACTTCAAGGGATGGCTAGTTTTTATTGGACCAATGCTTGGGATGATTATATCGCTACCGGTGTAAATACAGTGGTAGAATCAAGATTGAAATTATTGGTAACAAATATTTTGAGAGCACCAGAATCTCAAATGTTTTAATACTATTTTATATGAAAAGAAGAAATTTTATTCAACTCACCGCATCTGCATCTGCATTATCGCTTTTGCCAACGGAAGTTTTTGCATTATTTAAATCGGCAGGAATGACTTCCTGTCCGAATGTAAATGCAAAAAAAATAGTATTAGTTCAATTATCTGGAGCAAATGATGGTTTGAATACCGTAGTTCCTTTAAATCAATACGATATTTATGCAGCTTTGCGTCCGAGCATAAAATTAAATAATGCTGGTCAAACCAATGGAGTAATTAATTTAGATTCTACTTTACCATTGGCGAATCAAATTGGACTTCACCCTTCATTAACAGGTTTCAAAAGTTTGTATGACCGCGGTTTAATGAGGGTAATTCAAGGAGTTGGATATGCTTCTCAAGATAAATCCCACTTCAAATCAACCGATTTATGGTTGACAGGCGGAGACGGAACGGCTGCCAATAACAATATTGATAGTGGTTGGATTGGACGATTTTTAGAAAATTATTACAGCAATTTCTTAACCGCAAATTTTCCTTTAGGTATTCAATTAGGAAGCAGCGATAATTCTTTAGGTTTCCACGGAGAAGTAGAACACGGAATGTCAATTAATATTAATGGGCAAGATCCTGCAGGTTTTTACTCAGTATTAAATGGTTTAGGAGGGGCGCCGCCAACGTCAATTCCAAATTCTGAATATGGAGATTTAATTCGATTTATAATGGCTAGCGATGCAGAGACGAACTTATATGCTCAAAGTATTTCTTCAGCTTTTAGTGCAGGAACAAATTCATCGAATGTTACTTATCCTTCAACAAGTTTGGCTAACCAATTAAAAACGGTAGCTAAATTCATTTCCGGGGGCCTACAAACAAAGGTCTATTTGGTAAAAATTGGCGGTTTTGATACTCATGACATTCAAGTTGCCTCAAACACAACCACTCATCTAGGAACACACGCCAATCTGTTGACCCAAGTTTCAGAAGCTATAAATTCTTTTATAACCGATTTAAATAATCAGAATTTAGGGGATGATGTAATTGCTGTTCCATTTTCTGAATTCGGAAGAAAAGCAGGAGAAAATGGGAATTTAGGAACCGATCATGGAGAAATTGCTCCAATGTTCGTTTTTGGAAAATCAATAAATCCAGGAGTTTCAGGAACAAATATTAATCTGTCAGAAGCGGTATCGGCAAATAATTTCCAAGTGCAAACCGTACAACACGATTACCGCAGAGTTTTTAGTACAATTCTTCAAGATTGGTTTGGAACAAGTAACCAAACATTGGATTTAACTTTTTATAATAACACTACGAACCAAGGGTACGCAAATAGTAAAGTTAGTAATTTGATAAAAGTTGAAAACACGGTTCCATCAGGCTGTTACTCGAATAATTTACTTTCAACCAACGACTTTGGAAATAGAAATGACATTGTTGTTTACCCAAATCCAACGGTGGAAACGGTAAATATAAACTCAATTAATAATTCTATAAATGTAGTTTCAGTGTATTCTTTGGATGGTAAATTAGTGGCAACGTATAGAAATCCAATGACTTCAGATAGTTATTCTATAGATGTTCAAAATTTAGCAACTGGAATTTATACCTTAAAAGTAGAGACCAATAATGGTAGTTTTACTAAGAAAATAATTGTTCGTAGATAATTTTAAATAGCGTATCTTTTTATTTTTACTCTTTTAAAGTATCTTTGTGAAAAATTTATTTTAAATGAATTATTTTTCTTCCGATTTTAAATTAGGAATCCTCGGTGGCGGACAACTCGGTAAAATGATGTTGTTTGAAACCAGAAAATTCGACATTCAAACGTATGTTCTCGACCCGAGTGACGAAGCGCCTTGTAAAATTGCTTGCAATAAATTTTTTCAAGGAGATTTAATGGACTTTGATACGGTTTATTATTTCGGACAGCAGGTTGATATTTTAACGTTTGAAATAGAATTGGTCAATCTTGATGCTTTAGAAAAACTAGAAAGCGAAGGCGTTAAAGTATTTCCATCTCCAAAAACTCTCCGATTAATTCAGAATAAAGGCATTCAAAAAGATTTTTATTCTCAAAATAATATTCCAACTGCAGCCTATCAAAGATTTGAAAATTTAGAAGCGTTAATTTCGAATCTTCAAAATGTAAAATTGCCATTTGTATGGAAATGCACTGAATTTGGGTACGACGGAATGGGCGTAAAAATTATAAAAGTGCTTTCAGATTTAGATAATTTACCTAACGTAGAATGTATTTCAGAAGAGCTAATTCCATTTAAAAATGAATTATCAGTTATAGTTTGCCGAAACGTGTCTGGAGAAATTAGAACCTATCCAGTGGTAGAAATGGAATTTCATCCGGAGGCCAACCAAGTAGAATATGTGATTTGTCCCGCGCGAATTGATTATAAAGTGGCCGAAAAAGCAAGAGCAATTGCTTTAACTGTTTCCGAAAAATTCAATCATGTTGGGCTTTTAGCCGTTGAAATGTTTCAAACCATCAATGACGAAATTATCGTCAATGAAGTGGCTCCTCGTCCACACAATTCTGGGCACCACACTATAGAAGCCAGTTTTACCTCGCAATTTGAAAACCATATCCGAGCCATTTTAGATTTGCCTTTAGGAAATACTGATAGTAAAGTAGCTGGAATAATGGTAAATTTGGTTGGGGAAGAAGGATTTTCAGGCGATGTAGTTTACGAAAATATAGAAACTATTTTGGGCTGGAATGGTGTAACCCCTCATATTTATGGAAAAAAACAAACGCGTCCTTTCCGAAAAATGGGACACGTAACTATTGTAAATGAGGATATGGTCGAAGCCCGAAAAATTGCCGAAAAAGTTAAAAATACAATTAGAGTAATAAGTGGAAATTAAAATATTAAATGATTTAAAGATTCAAATATTTATGCGTAAATTTTTCAATCTTTTAATAATCAATCTTTAAATATAAAAAATGAAAGTAGCCGTAATAATGGGAAGCATTTCCGACATGCCAGTAATGCAAGATGCAATTGACATTCTAAATGGTTTTGATATCGAAACCGAAGTGGATATTGTTTCGGCACATAGAACTCCAGATAAATTGGTAGATTTCAGTAAAAACGCCCATCTTCGCGGGATTTCAGTGATTATTGCTGGAGCTGGTGGAGCTGCCCATTTGCCTGGAATGGTCGCATCCATGTCGCCACTTCCCGTAATCGGAGTGCCTATAAAATCTAGTAATTCTATAGATGGCTGGGATTCAGTTTTGTCCATTTTACAAATGCCAGGTGGCGTTCCTGTTGCAACCGTAGCTTTAAACGGAGCCAAAAATGCTGGAATTCTTGCCGCACAAATCATCGGAACACAAGACAAATGTGTATTGGATAAAATCATTTTGTACAAAGAAGGTTTGAAAGAATCGGTGAATAAATCTTCTAAGAATCTTAAAAAATAAAAAATTTTTACGAAGATATTCAAAGGAACGCGAAGATTCGCCAAGAATCTTTCGACTTACTTTACCTTTGTGAGCCTTTGTGTTCCTTTGTGAATCTTGGCGAAATAAATATTTAAACAACAAAATGAGTATATTAACACACCATTTCAATACAAAATACGACACTGCTCCTTTTTCTCAAATCAAAAATGAAGATTATCTTCCTGCATTTCAAAAAGGAATCGCATTGGCAAAAGCCGAAATCGACGCCATTGTAAACAATTCCGAAAAACCAACATTCGAAAATACAATCGAAACATTAGCGTTTAGTGGAAACACTTTAGACCGAATTTCAAGTATCTTTTTCAATATGAATTCTGCCGAAACTAGTGACGAAATGCAAAAAATCGCACAAGAAGTATCCCCATTACTGTCCGAATTTGGAAATGATGTTCGTTTGAATGCTGCTTTATTTGCAAAAGTAAAAGCGGTTTACGAACAAAAAGAAGCTTTAAATCTAAACCCAGAACAAACCACGCTTTTAGATAAAAAATACAAAAGTTTTTCTAGAAATGGTGCTAATTTATCCGATGATAAAAAAACCATTCTACGAGAAATCGACAAAGAATTATCAAAATTGAGTTTGCAATTTGGCGAAAATGTTTTGGCCGAAACCCAAGCGTTTCAATTGCATCTTACCGATGAAAAGGATTTGGCAGGTCTGCCAGAAGGAACCATAGAAGCCGCTCATGCATTGGCAAAAAGCCTTGAAAAAGAAGGTTGGATTTTTACTTTGGATCACCCAAGTTATATTCCATTTGTAACGTATTCTGATAATCGAGAATTGCGAAAAAAAATGGCAATAGCTTTCGGAGCTCGTGCTTTTAAAAATAATGAATTCGACAATCAGGAAATCGTTTTAAAAATTGCCAAATTGCGTTTTGATAGAGCGCAAGTTTTGGGTTACGCCACCCACGCTCATTATGTTTTGGAAGAACGCATGGCGCAAACACCAGAACAAGTAATTTCCTTTTTAAATGATTTATTGGCAAAAGCCAAACCATCCGCTCAAAAAGAATTTGCCGAATTAACTGCTTTCGCCCAAAAATTAGACGGAATTGACCAAATAGAAAAATGGGATGGCGCTTATTATTCTGAGAAATTGAAACAACAATTATTCAATTTAGATGATGAGATTTTGAAACCGTATTTCCAATTAGAAAAAGTTTTAGACGGTGCTTTTACAATTGCTCAAAAATTATATGGCATCACTTTTAAAGAGATTTTTGATATCGATAAATACCACGAAGAAGTAAAAACGTATGAATTAAAAGACGAAGACAATCAATTAGTTGCCATTTTTTATGCTGATTTTTTCCCACGAAAAGGAAAACGAAACGGCGCTTGGATGACCTCGTTTAAGTCGCAATATATTTTAGACAATATAAACGAAAGACCTCACATTTCCAATGTTTGTAATTTTACAAAACCAACAGAAACAAAACCATCCTTATTGACATTCAACGAAGTAACCACTTTATTTCACGAATTCGGACACGGTTTGCACGGAATGTTGGCGAATACCACTTATCCAAGTTTGTCGGGAACAAGCGTATATTGGGATTTTGTGGAATTGCCAAGTCAAATTATGGAAAACTGGTGTTATGAAGCGGAAGCATTGTCATTATTTGCGCATCATTATCAAACTAACGAAATGATTCCAATGGAATTAGTCCAAAAAATCAAAGAAAGTGCCAGCTTCCAAGAAGGAATGGCAACGATGCGCCAATTGAGTTTCGGATTGTTAGATATGGGTTGGCACGGTCAAGACCCATCGAATATAAAAGATATAAAAACGTTTGAAACCGAACAATTTTCAGCAACGCAATTGTATCCTGAAGTTAAAGAAAACGCAATTAGCACCGCTTTTTCGCATATTTTTCAAGGTGGTTATTCGTCTGGATATTACAGTTATAAATGGGCGGAAGTTCTCGATGCCGATGCTTTTGCTTATTTTCAAGAAAAAGGAATTTTCAATGTTGAGGTGGCTACAAAATTCAAAGATAATGTTCTTTCTAAGGGAGGAACAGAACATCCAATGGTTTTGTATAAACGCTTCAGAGGTCAAGAACCAAAACCAGATGCGTTGTTGAGAAGAGCAGGTTTAGCCCCCTAACCCCCGAAGGGGAAACTCAAGACGGAGACAATTTATTCTTATTGAATGAAGAGAAAAAGCAGCCACCAAACAATAGGAATACTCTCCACCCAAAAGTCAGTGTAATATCTTGAACGGTTTTCAGTAGTAAAAAATAGAAAAACCCCAATGACAATTGCAATTAAAAAATTCAATTGCAATTCTA
>CAIJFC010000081.1 GCA_903819815.1 uncultured Bacteroidota bacterium | reverse complement strand
TGTCTTTTTTGGCAAGATATTTGAGTACATAGTAAGTCCCGCCTGATTTTAACGGCAGTGTTAATACATGCCCGTTTTGCCAGTTTTTATGTATAATATCGGGGTGTAAACAATTTAATAATATCATATGATAGTGAGGCCTTCCAAATTTAGATCCATATTCACCACAAAGGTAATAACGCAAGCCACTGGTCCCGTTACCGATTTTCTTGCAATACTCTTTGCGAAAGCGCTTAAAGAAATTCTGAACATCGCTTTTCCTAAGCGTAACTAAGCCGTTTTTTGTTAAAGGAAGGTTTGTATTGTCGTATGTTAATGTAATAAATAAAGGGTTTTTGGCTACTTCTAGTTCTTTATCTAACCTAAAAAGCCAAGCTGATAGCTTGGCTTTGAGGCATTGTTGGCATTTTCCACATGGTACATTTTGAGATACTTCTTGTTTTCTTCCGTTAATAGTTTTCCAAGTTGTTTGGTTTCTTAATGTTATTGGTTGCCAACACATACTAGATAATTTGAGGAATTCCAAACATTGGCATTTTTCTACCTACTTTGACCTGATGTAAGAATGTAGCCCAAACGTTGTGGACTAGTGGTTCACCTGGTAATGATTGGACAGCGAATATTCTAGTTGTTGGATCACATTCAATAAAGTTAGCATTTAATTGTGGTAAGCTTGAGAAGTCTCTAGCCATGTGCCAAAATTCTAAATCTGTTCTAAATTGTCCGTGAATTGTACTAGGTAAATCTCTATATTCTGCCCAACGTGCTTGGTAACCGAATGTGCCGTAGTCTGCTACTGGATCGTCTGATACAAATAATTCTATATTTTGGACGGCTTGTTCCCCTAAGTTTGCAAATACTGGGTGATAGAAATCAAATTTGTTTTTTCTTAAGAAGTGCTTATGTATTCCGTTCATATATACGGGCTTAGGTAATATTGATACTAATCCAATAATGTAGCCGTGTTCTTCGCATTTGTAATTAAAGCTGTTAGCATTAGATACAGCATAGCCGTGACCGCTCATGTTTCCTTGTGGTGTTACTGCTGTGTTAGTTTCTGATGTTTGTAATACTTCGCTTACTATTAAAGGTGATTTTGATCCGCCTAAATAAACTGGTCGTTGTAAACTTCTATCTGAAGACATAACATTCCAGTGTCCTCTTAAATATTCTGTGTAACGTGTTCCAGTTCTTGCGGATAGTTCTAAATATTGTTGCATTTTGAAAGCAAGTCGAAGATCGTTTATAGTTGCTGATGTTGCAGAAGATAAATCTACACTTAATTGTTCTGAATTATCAATTCTTAAACCTATATTTGGACTAGTTCCAGCGCCTTTTTGTTCTAATTGACCAATGTCACCACCGAAACCTTGTACTTTTGCGTCTGCTATTCCTGGGAAAACTAAAGTTTGACCAAGATTTGATTTTAAATAAGTTGTTCCAGTGTTATCATAAGTAATATCTGCCGAAGTTCCTAATGGAATTGTTACTGGTGATCCTTTTTGTACGAATGGTAGTGAAGAAGTAAAATAATCTTTTTCCCATGCTCTAATTAAAGGTGTATTTAAATTGTTTGCTAAGAATAAAGAAGTATTATCGCCATCTGTTAAATTAAAATCGATTTTAGGTTGCAAATTTTGATCTCTGTAAAATTCGTCCCAAATTTTTGCATATCCAGCGAAAGGTACTGCTGATATTGGTAAAGCTTCACTATATTGACGTGTAGGTATACCGAAGTAATCTAATGTGTCACCAGGATTGAGAATTTGAGATTGTTGTTGTGCTATTTCGTTTACGTCTATTGTTGGAAATACTGGAGGATTGTTTTCATTTTCTGAAAAGAATTCAGGTGCGCTAGGCCATAATATACGTGTAGGTACATAGAAGAAGTGTTGAAATACATCTACTTTGTGCATCATAGGGGCTAGCATTGGTGCTAATCTAATAAGATTATTAGAGTTAATATTGAAATTGTCTCCTGGTATTGTTTCTATTACGCAGTTAGGGATAAGTTGTCCCATGTTGAAAGACATTTTTTTGTCATGTGTTAGATCGAAAGTGTTATAACTTGTGTCTAATACTTTTACTTCTGTAAATAAGTTGTTTTTCATAATTTTATTTTAATAAGTTTACTAATTCATTTAAGCCTTTAGCTAATAGTCTATATTGTAATTCGTCTCTGAATGATAAGCCCATAGCTCTAAATTTTGCCTCATATTCGTCAATAGTTTTTCTAACTTCATTTAAATTTTTTGAAGATATATTTTGATCGATTTGAGATTTCATTAAATCTATTTGAGTTTGTATTCTTTGATCTGAGAATTTAGCTGTTGAAGATTGTATTTTTTCAATTGCTTTTTGTACTGCTACTCTATCGTCCATTGTTTTAAAGTTGTAAGTATTTGATAATAAAAGAGAAGCTTTTCTTGCATCTTCTGTAAATACTTTGGCATCTGTTAAAGCTGTATAAGATTTTTGAGTATTAGTTTTTTCCTTTAATAAAGGATTTGTAGCTAATTTATTGGCTGTATCTGCTTCTAAGTTTTTGGCTTGTGCATATAATAGTCCAATATTTGCGCCTTGTAACAATTCTTGTGATTGTGGTGCTTTTGCGCCTTGTGGGGCAGACACAGGACTGGAAGAATTTCCAGGTGTTCCTTGTCCATACATAAGTTGAGGGGATAAACCCGCTTCTGTCATTCTTTTTCTTTGTGCAAGTGGTGTATTATAGGCATTATTCATGTTCCACATTTTTTCATTCCAATTCTTCATATCTTCGTTATAATTGTTTTGAGATTGAATATTTTGGTTGTTTGTGATTGCTTGAGATAGTCCAGTAATACCCGCACCAATTATTGGTGCTGCTGCTAATAGTGGAAAAGGCATGTTTTTTTATTTTTTAGTTAATAATTAACCCCCCATTTTCCCCCCATTACATTGGGGGGATAGTTTTTTTTATTTTTTTATAAATAAGTTATTTATATAATAATGGTACTGACACACTACGTTTGCCTAACTCTGCCGATTGTGAGCATCGCCTAAGGGCGATTGCGCATTTGCTATAGTCGTTACGGCTTTGTCGTTCGCTTCGCTACCTCTTTTGCCGTTACTCTTTAGCTTATATGCGCCTCACATCTGAGCACTTCGTTGGCTACATCGTTGGCAATCCGTGCGCTGTGGACAAGTCCTACGCGTGTTTTTTCTCTGAAAAATGACGTTGTCATTTTTCTGTGGTGAGACCCGAGTAAAAACGGGGTGTGTGTCAGTTAGCATATATATATCAAGTGGGGTTGTGAAAATATAAAAAGATTTACTTTTTATATTTTCGATCGCTCTCGCTCTTAACTTTCTTCCGAAAGTTGTTTTTGTCTTTTATCTAGACTTTCTAATACATTAGTAAGTCTGTCGATTACGTCAGGTTTTCCGTCTTTGTCTGCATCTAATTCTGATAATAGATTTTCTACTCGAATTTTTTCTGATAAAAATTCTTTTCTGAAATTTTCTATATCTGTGAAGTCTAGTTTTTCTACATTAGGGACTATGAAGTCTGCGTTATATACTGCATCTGCATTGTTTTGATACATTGAAACGACTTGTCCGTTTTGATAACGTTGTACTAGTTCTGCAATAGTTATTGACTGGTCGGGAATAGTCTGTGAAGATCCCTTTGGGACTTCTTTACTATTTTCTAAGAATTTGTAAAATTCTTCTGTTGCTGGGTGTAAGATTGTTTTTTTCATATTACATACGTGTTCCGCCTCGTGAGACTTTGTAAAATGTTAATTTTTTTCCTTTTTTGTTGCCGTAGCTTTTACGTTTTCCGTAAGATTTTTTTCTGTACATGATTTTTAAATTTTGTCGTTAAAGATTATTGATAATACTAAGCCTAATAGGAAGCCAGTAAGCATTCCAGTGAATAAATAGCACATAATTTTAGAGATTAGTTCCTAATACATAGCCTAATACTACCTTTACTACATCGGCTAGTAATTGCCACCAATTTACATTTTTAATTGGGTTTTTCGGTACTGGTGTTTTCGTTGTTGCCATTGATTTCAGTGTCTTCGAAAGAGATTATAGTACATACGTCTTCACCTCTGTCTTGGTTAATTAATAGTTTTACCGCTTCAGCTACTTCGCTAATAGGTGTGATTAAGATCAAGACTTCTTGATCGTTTACGGCACTTTTTGCCGTTAAGTTAAATACTGTCATATTTATAAAGTTTTTTTAACATTTGTGTTACTATTTTCCAATGTTGTTTGTTATGATCTAATTTTTGCATTTTTCCGAGACATATTTTAAGGTTATATTCTTCGGAATTTTTTGCGTATAGTATTAACGCTCTTTCTTTTGGTTTCATAATAATTTTTTTAGTTAATAATTTGCCGATATGTCAATGAACGTGAATAGTCCGCTTCGCTCTACATTCAACCAAATTCGAATTAAAATTCGATTTTGTTAGAACGTTTCATTTATTCTGTGAGCAATATTAATATTAAATTTTGTTAATTGCAAATTTTTTACAATATTTTCGTCTGATAGTTGTGGATATTTATGTTTATAGTCTGTAAATCGCTTAATTTCCAAGTCTAAAGATAGTTTTTCCATGTATTGAGATACTTTTCGACGCATTTCGTCGTTATAGATATGATCTTTATAATATTTTGGGATCGGTACTTTTTGACCGCCCCTCATTGTTAGGTGAGAATTTTCTATGCTGGCGTTATGATATTGTTTTATTGCATCTGTTAAATAATTTTTTCCGAAGCCACCTGATACTAATGAAAATAATTTTTGTTGTCCCTCTTTTAATTTGCTGTCTTTTTTGGCAAGATATTTGAGTACATAGTAAGTCCCGCCTGATTTTAACGGCAGTGTTAATACATGCCCGTTTTGCCAGTTTTTATGTATAATATCGGGGTGTAAACAATTTAATAATATCATATGATAGTGAGGCC
>CAIJFC010000080.1 GCA_903819815.1 uncultured Bacteroidota bacterium | reverse complement strand
TCTTTCAAACTCTCCAGCTGCTTTTTTTATTCCTAATAAAGGCCCTAGCCAATATTCTAACCCTTCATGTTGGGGTAAGAAAACGGCAATTTTAAACTTTTTATTAAATGCTAAATTACTGGCATAGATGTTTCTTTTATAGCCGTATTGTTTAACAATAGCATTAACAATGTCAATATTTTCTTGGGAAACTTGGCCTCGATTATGAAGAATTCTATCTACTGTACCAACAGATATATTTGCAAGGTCGGCTATTTTTTTTATTGTTATGATGGCGCTAAGTTTTAGTTAAACAGTTCTTAATTTGTACAAAAAAATATTATTTTCCAAATTTATAAAAAATAAAGTAATTTTTAATTTTTTTTATTTAGATTTGCATAAACGTGTTCGTACACGAACAAATTTATTTAATTACTTTAAACAAACAACAAACTATAATAATTAAAAAAAATGTCAAAAAAAGTAGTAACATTTGGTGAGATCATGTTAAGATTAGCACCACAAGGATTTTTAAGATTTTCACAAGCAGACAATTTTGATGTAGTATATGGAGGAGGAGAATCAAACGTAGCGGTTTCATTAGCTAATTTTGGAATTCCAGTTGATTTTATCACTCGTTTGCCAAAGAATGATATTGGGGAATGCGCGATGATGGAAATGAGAAATAGAGGTGTTGGAGTTGATAAAATTGTTTGGGGAGGCGACCGTTTAGGGATTTATTTCCTTGAAACAGGAGCCGTTTCTAGAGGTAGTAAAGTGGTTTATGATAGAGCACACTCATCGATGTCTGAAATCCAACCAGGAATGATCAATTGGGAAGCAATTTTTCAAGGAGTTGAATGGTTCCATTGGACTGGAATTACCCCAGCAATATCTCAAAGTTCAGCTGATGCATGTCTGGAGGCAGTAAAAGTAGCAACCAAACTAGGAGTTACAATTTCTACCGATTTAAATTATAGAGCAAAATTATGGAAATACAATCATAAATTCAATTGGAGATAATGATTCTCCCTATGAATTAACTGATAATAATACTACTTTTACAATTAAAGATAATTTTTTCACCAATGGAAAAACAACAGAACCAGGATTTTCTTTAATAAAATTAAAGCAAATTCCGTTTAGTAATAAATTTTATGAGGTAATGACTAAAATTGATTCAATGGTTTCAGCTGAAATCAATAATCGGCTTTCCAATCATAATATTAAATTAATTGATTCAGAAATTACTATATTTAATCAAAATTGGATTTTAAAAAAGAAAGACGTTGGTGTAAGTTGGATAAAAAATAAATAAAATGTATAAAATAGTACTTTTTTTGATGGTTTTTGGATTTGAAGTTCAGGCAAAAGAAACAGTTAATTTAATTCAAATTAAAGATACTGTTAAATCTTGTTGTACTGCAAAAATCCCAAGTCGTTATGGAGTAAAAAAGGTTCAACCAAAAAGCAAATCAAAATTGACGCTAAAAAATCACGAAGGCATGGTTTGGATTCCGGGTGGCACCTTTAGTATGGGCGGGGACAATGACCAAGCGCGTCAAGATGAATTCCCAAAACACCAAGTAAAATTAAATGGTTTTTTCATGGATGTTACAGAAGTTACCAATGCGCAATTTGCTAAATTCGTTGCTGCCACTGGTTATGTTACTACAGCCGAAAAAGATATTAATTGGGACGAATTAAAAAAACAATTGCCTGCAGATACTCCAAAACCCGATGCGGAAACCTTAAAAGCAGCTTCTTTGGTTTTTGTGCCAACTAGTGGTGAAGTGAGTTTGCAAGATTACAGCCAATGGTGGAATTGGTCCCATGGTGCCAGTTGGAAACATACGCAAGGAAAAGATAGTACTATTGAAGGAAAAGACAATTTGCCCGTGGTTCACATCAGTTGGGATGATGCAAACGCCTATTGCAAATGGGCAGGAAAACGATTGCCAACAGAAGCGGAATGGGAATTTGCAGCTAGAGGAGGATTGACTAAAAATGTTTATACTTGGGGAAATGAAAAAGTCGATGAAGGTAAATTCCATTGCAACTATTTTCAAGGTAATTTCCCTTATAATAATGAAGTTAGTGATGGATTTATTGGCTCAGCCCCAGTAAAATCATTTGCAGCAAATGGGTATGGATTGTATGATATGGGAGGAAATGTTTGGGAATGGTGTGCTGACAAATATAACAATAGTTCCTATGAAGTATTTAATAAAGTTAAGTTAGCTATAAATCCAAAAGGCCCTACAAAAAGTTATGATCCCGATGAGCCTTTGGTAGAAAAGAGAGTGATGAGAGGGGGATCTTTTTTATGCAATGAGTCGTATTGCAGTGGTTATCGTGTCTCGGCGAGAATGAAAAGTTCTGCCGATTCTTCAATGGAACATTTGGGTTTTCGATGTGTTTCTAATTAAAATATGTAGATGAGTAGTAAACGATTTTGTTTTTTTTTGTTTGCGTTAACGGCAGAATTTGCTTTTGCAAATAGTGATACGATAGCTATTTTAAATTTAGGGTATAATGCTATTGCAAATAAAGATTCGATAGCTCATTTTATTTTAATTTATTAATTTTTTTAACATCTAATTATTAAATTAAGAATTATAGAATTCTTAATTTTTATTTGATAATTCAAAATTAGGTTTTTATATACTGTTTAAAATACTAATGTAGGGATAAAATTGTACAGAATTGTTAATATTACTGATACCGGCTAAGATAGTATTATCTGATACATAACAAAAAAAGCCCGTTAAATTATAACGGGCTTTTTAAATATATTAATAAATCTTATTCAAATGGAGGGTAATTAGTTGGGTCTAAATATCTTCTAAGTCTTGAAGGATCTGTATAATCTGCCGGCAATGGTGTTGGTAAATTAGTTGTATTTACAGGTCCTGTAAATTTTCTTGGCACCCCTTGTCTTTCATCAATGTTTGGAGTTAACGGATTGTCAACCGCTGCTCCGTTATAGGGATAGTAGCCATTAGTAACATTAGCACTAATATTAGGTCTTTTAATTTCAACCTTTGTCATAAAACGGTCTCCATCATCATCTATGTCATAAAAGTTAGGTGTACCATCACCATCGGAATCGTAATCTTTTTGTTTCGGATTTGGAACCAGAGTTGTTGGAGCAGCTACTTCGTACTTTGATAATATTCCATCCCTATCGTGGTCTCGACTTTTTTGACTTTTTAATTTGAAACTAAATATTAAAGGAGAATAAGAAGGAATAAGTGCCGATGGCATTTGATTATAATAAGCCAATCCTGAAGGTAAAAACATTACTCCAGCACCAAAATTTGAAAACGTACTTGGATTTGGCCCTGGTGCAGTATCAAAAGTACCCGTTTTAAATTCTGGTACAATTTCTCCCCAACCCGCAACCACTGATTCCAATTGAAACCAAATTGGTGTTTCGGAATAGTCAAATTGTACATTAGTTAATAAACTTCCCTTATAGGAAACATAAACTGAGTCTACAGCAGAAGTGCTTTCATTTATTCCTTCTCTTAATTTTAAATAATAAACTTTATAATCAACATTATGAATATCATTTTTAACCATTTTGAATAGCAAAGGATACGTTTGTTGCAATCTAATTGAAAGTTGGTTTCCACCTGCTGGGATCTTTGCAAATGTAATATTGAAATCAGCATCAACTGATGAAATATAATGGGTATTCAAATATTTATCGATTGAATCTAAGTCAGCAGCATATTGAACAGGATATTCTTTAAGTGCAACACTATAATCAGGGGTTTCGTTCTTAGTACAAGAAACAATAGTTAACCCAATTAATGTTAGTCCAAAAACAAAAATTAAAGATAATTTTAAATATTTATTCATTTTTACAAAATTTAAGAGCGCAAGATACAATATTGATTTATTTTTGCATTCAATTTAACTTCTATTTTAGAAAAAAATTATGAGAGTAGATAAATTTTTATGGTGTGTGAGGTATTATAAAACCCGCAATATGGTTACAGAAGCCTGTAAAAAAAATCACATTACCGTTAATGGACTTGTCGCGAAGCCTTCCAAAGAAGTCTTTCCAACCGATAAAATTACTTTCAGAAAAGATCAAATTACCCAAATTATTGTTGTCTTGGATATTCCTGCAAATCGTGTTGCCGCTAAATTAGTTGATATATATAGAAAAAATGAAACTCCAATTGAAGCATTTCAACACTTAGAATTATTGAAATTATCTAAAGAACATTACAGAAAAACGGGCGACGGACGTCCAACCAAAAAAGACAGAAGAGACCTGGAAGATTTTGGAAACGAAGCAGAAAATTAAGGAACTATTGGAAACGGGGCGTTTTTATAAGCTCCTAAATCTGGCGGTAAACTTCGAGTAATTCCTAATATATCTTTTAAAACTAAATAAGCCGCGTTTCCATTTGCGAAAGCAGGAGAAGTAGCGTTAATGTTCAACTTATTCTTATTTGCATTTTGGAATTTAGGATCTTGATTTCTAATGATGTTAGAATAATGAGCAGCATCGGTATCAAATAAATACAAAGGATTTGAAGTAAATTGGTTGTTTGTATTATTGAATTTCAACAAACAATTATTAAATTTATAATTAAAAGTCGCTCCGTCTTTTTTGTCCAATAACAGCTCGATTTGGTTGGAACCATAGATAATACAATTGTCAAATTCCGCTTGACTTAGAGCTTTTGGAGTAATTACATCGTTTATATTTTGATAATTACTCAATAAAACAGCCACTTGTTTAGAACTTTGCCAGTTATTATTAAAAGTGCAATGTTTGAACAAATAAGAACCTCCTTCAGTGCAAGCCAAACTCGCTTGACCAGCTGAATTAATAACTAAATTAGTTCCCTCAATTTTAGCACTTCTTGAAAACAGTCCAATATTTGAACAATTGTAAATTTGTGTATTATCAATTTTCAAGGTAGGATTAGTGGCACTTAATACATCTCCTACGAAAATTCCCACGGTTGCATTTTTTAAAGTTAGGTGGTTTATTTGATTATTTACACTACCTTGACTCATCCAAATTAATCCCCATTGTCCAGGAACATCCGAAAATCCGGGCTCTAAACGGTCGCCCTCAAAAACAACTTCTTTCTCAAGCGCTGCTGTTGTTGATTGTTGTCCATTAATTTTAATTGAACCACCATTTCCAACAATTATTCCAGAATTGGCATGAAAATGAATTCGCGCGCCAGGATCAATATTGAGTGTTTCGCCATTTGGAATTCCTGCATAACCATAAATTACGTAGGGCTTGGAATTGGTCCAGCGGTACTCGTCATTATGATCATTGTGATCTAAAATAAACCCATAAATTTGATCTTGACCAAACGTCAATGATTCATAACTTACCGCGCCAGTTGTAGCATCAACATATTTTTGAGGGTATAAAAATACGGCGTCTTGAATCAGCGTAACCAATTCTACTTTCTGCAATGTGGTTCCTAACCCAAATTGAATTTGATCGGTATATAAAAAATCGGTGGGGTTTGCATCGGCAATTCCAGCGGTAGTTTCAATAAAAACATACATGCTGTCTTTGGCTAATAATTCTACATTATTGAATATTTTTCCATTTTCACCCTGCATACCGTCAATAGTCATTCGGTATTTTGACTGAGCCCCTTTTCCTAATTGAATTTTTGGAATTAGTATATCTTTACTACTTGTATTGTACACTTTTAGAGTGTAAGTACTTGATCCAATATTAGTAAAAACAGTATCTAAATAAACGGTGTCTTTAGAAAAACCTAAATCACCATTACTTGGATCAAATGCAAAATCCTTTCTACAAGAGGTCATCGATAATAAGATTGCCGATAAAAGTAAAAATAGAAGTTTGCGCATTATTTAAGATTTTTTGTAAAAATAGTTATAAAATATTATTTCATTGGATATTAATAACGAAAAATTAATCAATTTAGTTTAAACCCTATTTCAACAATTCTAATCTAAATCATAATTATTTTATTGTCTACCAATAATGTGTTATTTTTACCAAAAAAATGACTTTCGATAAAGACAGAATAATTTCAATGTGTAACGACTTTTCAAAAAACACATTGATGGAAACTTTGGAAATTGAATATATTGATGCTGGCGAGGGATTTCTAGTTGCTAAAATGCCTGTGAATCCCAGAGTTCATCAACCTATGGGATTGTTACACGGTGGAGCAACCGTTGCTTTAGCAGAAAGTGTTGGTTCTGCAGCTTCCATGATGTTTATAAACCCGGAATTAAGCGAAGTTCGTGGCATTGAAATTTCTGCAAATCACTTAAAAAGCAAAAAAGAAGGCTTTGTTTTGGGTACTGCAAGAATAATTCATCAAGGTCGTTCCATTCATTTGTGGGAAATAAAAATTACTGACGAAGCCGGAAAAATGATCTCTATTTGTAAACTAACAAATATGGTTTTACCGAAAAAAGTAAGAAACAGTAAATAAACAATAATGACTGATTTTTTTTATAAAGTAAAACAGCATTTTCAGAATAATTTACCCTTCGTT
>CAIJFC010000079.1 GCA_903819815.1 uncultured Bacteroidota bacterium | reverse complement strand
TAAAGCTCCAGCAACAGTACCCCCGAAAAAAGTAGCGTATTCACCATTACAAGACAAGGCCAAACGCATTGTTTTGTATTGAGCAGCACTCGATTTCATGTTGGCTGCAGCATCGGTTTTTTGCTGAGCAGTCAACATAAGTGGTTGGTCGTCAGTATGACAAGTAAAACCGAATTTGCTTTTATTACCTACTGAATTAAAAACAGCATATACTTTTCCATCTTGAGAATAGGGCTCAATAAATTCGTTGTCTTTATCCGTTCTGAAAATCATTGCCTGAATTCCATTTGGATCAACGCTTAATCTAACTTGCGCGAATTTATCGTCCATTCCAACTCCCGCGTAGGCTCTAATTTCAGGAAATTGAGCTTGAAGTTCTGGAGCAAAATTAGAAGATTCAAACATTTCAAAACGTTCTAATTCTCCATTAATGTTAGGTAACATAATAATAGCACCCGCAGTTTTTGCATCTGAAGATACAGATGGCGCAGCAATCAAATTATTTCTAAATGAAGTTTCATTAATTTGAAAAAGTAAAAATTCTTGAGGAAAAGATACTCTTTTTGTGTTTTTTGATACGGAAGTAACATTTGATTTTGTTACTGAATTCCATAATTTACCTGACTGTGAGAAACCTAAAAAGGATAAAAACAGAAAAGTACATGAGAATAGTAATTTTTTATTCATTAGTATAGGATTTTAGTTTTTGCAATATGCAGACTTCAAATATATAAATTTTTGATAAAAAACAAATAGCAATACAAATAATTAACTTTTAGAATTTATCAGAGATTGTTTTAATTGATTGAAATATTAATAAAAATACAATTTAATCTTCTAAATTTGCAAAAAAATAATAGCACTCTTGAAAGTCTTTACTTCAATAAGCGAATTTAATTCTACCCAAAAAACAATAGTTACTATTGGAACTTTTGACGGGGTACATATTGGACACCAAAAAATAATTGAAAAACTAATTCAGGGAAAAGAAAACTCCGATTATGAGAGTTTGATTCTTACTTTTTTTCCACATCCAAGGATGGTTTTACATGAAGCTTCTTCTATCAAACTGTTAAATACCATTAATGAAAAAAGTGGTTTTTTGAAAAAAATGGGGCTGGACAACCTCGTTATTCATCCATTTGACAAAGAATTCTCCAATTTATCAGCAGAAGAGTTTGTGAAAACAATTTTAGTAGACTCCTTTAATATTCAAAAAATTATTATAGGTTACGACCATAGATTTGGAAAAAATAGAGCCGCAAATATTGACGATTTAATTGCGTTTGGTGACAAATATGGTTTTGAGGTGGAACAAATTTCTGCCCAAGAAGTTGATTCTGTTTCTGTAAGTTCTACTAAAATTAGAGACGCTATTGCAAATGGAACTATGGCTGTAGCCAATGAATTTTTAGGTTACAATTATTTATTATCTGGGAAAATTATTAAAGGAAAACAACTGGGAAGAACCATCGGATTTCCAACAGCCAATATAAAAATAGAAGAAAATTATAAGTTGATTCCTAAAAATGGGGTTTACATTGTTAAAAGCATTATACAAGAAAAAACAGTTTTCGGGATAATGAATATCGGATTAAATCCAACCGTAAATGGCGAAGATTTATCAATTGAAGTTCATTTTTTAGACTTTGATATAGCTATTTATAATACAGAAATAACTGTTTCAGTAATAGATAGAATTCGTGACGAGCAAAAATTTTCTTCAATAGATTTATTAAAAGCGCAAATCCAAAAGGATAAAAATTATGCTATTTCCTATATTGAAAAAACAGTATAATTACCATTTAATTATAGCGCTTGCCCAGGTAAAACCGCTTCCAAAAGCTGCTAAAACAACTGTATCTCCAGATTTTATTTTTCCTTGTTCCCAAGCTTCAGTCAAAGCGATTGGAATTGAAGCCGCCGTTGTATTTCCGTATTTTTGAATGTTATTAAAAACTTGATCATCTGTCAAACCAAATTTCTTTTGAATAAACTGAGCAATTCTCAAATTTGCCTGATGCGGAATCAACATATCGATATCGGAAACATTCAAATTATTGGCTTGTAAACCCTCATTAATAACTTCACTAAAACGAACAACAGCATTTTTAAAAACAAATTGCCCGTTCATATAAGGATAGTAACTTTCGTCATCAGGATCATTGTCTGCAATTATATCTGTAACCCATCTGCTTCCCATTCCAGGTGCTTTAAGGATTAATTCTTCGGCATGAATTCCTTCTGAATGCAAATGCGTAGATAATATTCCTTTAGATAAATCTTCTTCTCGACTTAGAATTGCAGCACCAGCACCGTCTCCAAAAATTACTGAAACGCCGCGACCTCTTGTAGTCATGTCTAGTCCTGGAGAATGTACTTCGGAGCCAATTACTAAAATATTCTTGTACATACCGGTTTTAATATACTGATCGGCAACCGATAAGGCATATACAAAGCCGGAACATTGGTTTCTAACGTCTAAAGCGCCAACGGTTTTTAACCCTAGATCCCTTTGCACTAAAACTCCAGGTCCTGGAAAATAATAATCAGGGCTTAAAGTAGCGAATACAATAAAGTCGATCTCATCTTTAGAAATTCCAGCACGTTCAATTGCAATTATAGCCGCTTTTACACCCATTGAAGTGGTGGTGTCTTCCCCTTTTATAATGTGTCGGCGTTCTTGAATTCCGGTTCTTTCCTGAATCCACTCGTCATTTGTATCTATAATTTTTGATAAATCAGCATTAGTGACCGTATTGGCAGGGACATAGAAACCCAATCCTGAAATTTTAGAATGATACATAGTTTTATGTTTAAAATTTTAAAACATTCAAAGTTAACTTTATTTTATTTGACTTAAGAAAACTTCTGAATTTATTTTTAATTCACAATTATGTTCAAAGAAAATTGAAGTTTCATTGGCTTCAGCCTGAATTAAATGGTGACTTCCTTTGAAATAGGATTTTTGAATTTTGACTTTTAATTTTCCATATTCAACTATTTTTAATTGGTGTGGATATAATAATAGTGTTTCTTCTGGACCTTCCATTTCAATTAACTGAGATAATTTAATTTCGTTAACATCACCAAAAAGAGACGCTACATATTTATTAGTAGGTTGATTATATAAATTAATGGATTTTTCCTTAACGACAATTTTCCCATTATTTAAAACTATGGTTTCGTCAGCAAATGAAAGAGAATCAGAACTGTCATGTGTGGCAACAAAGCAAGTAATACCATTCGATTTTAGATAGGAAAAGAGTTTTCTTCGAAGGGAGTTTTTTCTAAAATTATCAATCTGACTAAAAGGCTCGTCCAATAATAACACTTCTGGCTCTAGGGCCAATACTTTTGCTAATGCCACTCTTTGTTGCTGACCACCACTAAGAAATTTAGCTTTTACATTAGAATATTCTGTCATTTCGACAATTTCTAATAATTCATTGATACGGCTTTGTTTTTTTTGGGGATAGATATTAGAAAGGTATTTTCCAACATTTTCTGACACGGTGATGAATGGCATTAAATCAAAATCTTGTGCTAGGTATTTCATGAAAGGCATTCCAGGAACCAAGTGAAATTTTGGCCCTAAAACTTCATTGTTATTCCAAAAAATCTGACCTTCGTCTAAATCATACAAACCATAAATCAGTTTCAAAAGCGTACTTTTTCCACATCCACTTTCGCCAATAATTGCAATATTCTGACCTTTACTGACTGAAAAATCGATATTTTTTATGACTTTATTTTTGTCATAACTAAAAGTAATATTTTGAACTTGAAGCATATAAAATTGAAATTACATTTTAAACTAGATTTTCATTTCGGGCATCCAAAAATGCTTTTCAAAATCAATAATTTGATTATCAATCACAACTATTCCTTCGCTTTCTAGTAGTTGTTGCATCAAATTTGTTCCGTCAAAATGGTGTTTGCCGGTTAAAAGTCCGTTTCTATTTACTACGCGATGAGCTGGTACATCTTCTAAATTATGTGACGCATTCATTGCCCAACCTACCATTCGCGCGGAACGGGAAGCGCCAAGTACTTTAGCAATTGCTCCGTAGGAAGTCACTTTTCCATAAGGAATCTGTCGAGTTACTTCATAAACTCTTTCAAAAAAATTATCGTTTTTAGCAGGCATTATTAAGTCCAATAAATAGTAATAAGTTTGAAAAAAGTAACCAATGAAATCAATCCTGTGATACTTCCAATAATATAATTTCCGTTTTTAATTAAGTAGTCGCTCTTGTTTTGATGATTTTTAAAATAGAGAATATACAAATAAAAACCAGTAAAAGAACCTATTACAACTCCAGAAACAAATGAATAAATATATAATAAATTAAAATAAAAAAGACCATAGGTTGATAAAGTCACGCTTACAAATACGTAAAAAGGAACTGGAAATAAATTTAAAGAGGATAACAACATTCCAAGGAAGAATCGGCTTGATTTACTTTGCATTTTAATTTCTTGCTTTGTTTTTTTGGGATTTCTAGCGGTCAAAAAGAGAAATAAAGTAATTGCTAAGAATAAAATCAGTCCGATTTCTTGAAGTAACGTAATGATGTCTTGTCTACTATTTATAAATTTAGCAAATTGAATTGCAATATAAGTTTGAAGTAAAACGATAACTGTTGCCCCAATTGCAAAAGAAATTGCTTCATTTCTTCCGTCAACTACGCTCACTTTTGCAGCAGTCATATTGATTAAACCAGGTGGCAAAATTCCTATTACAGCTATTACAAAACCTAATACAAGGGGCAATACAAAGTCCAATTTATTTAATTTTAAAACGAATATACGTAATTGCTTTATTTTTTTCTAAATATTGTTTTTCGTAAAACGTCTGTAAACTGGTTACTTCCTCAGGGCTTCCTTCGTTTACATAGACATTATGATTGGAATAAATTACTTCGTGACCTTCTCCATGTAGTAATCCTAAAGTATATCCGTGCATGAATTCGCTATCGGTTTTTAGATTGATAACTCCTTCCGGTTTTAGTACTTTTTTATACAATTTTAAGAATTCAGAATTGGTCATTCTGTGTTTGGTTCGCTTGTATTTTATTTGAGGATCTGGGAAAGTGATCCAAATTTCATCAACTTCATTTTCGTTAAAAATATGATTTATTAATTCGATTTGGGTACGAATAAAAGCCACGTTTTTCAACCCAGTTTCCACCGCAGTTTTAGCACCACGCCAAAAACGGGCTCCTTTAAGATCTATTCCGATAAAGTTTTTATTTGGATATTTTTCGGCTAAACCCACAGAATATTCTCCTTTACCGCATCCTAATTCTAAAACAATAGGATTGTTATTTTTAAAATAATCTTGGTTCCATTTTCCTTTTAGTGAAAATTGGTCACTAACTACTTCTTCTCTTGTAGGCTGGAAAACATTACCAAATGTGTCATTTTCTTTAAACCTCTTTAACTTATTTTTGCTTCCCACAGTTTTGCTGTATTTTTTTGCAAAATTAAGTAATAAAATAGGATAAAATAGATTTTAGGAATCTATTTCTTCGCTCTTTTGAAGGGTAAACGAAAATTGAGAGCCTTTTCCAAGTTCGCTTTGAATAATTATTTTTTCATTGTGTGCTTCTATAATATGCTTTACAATGGCCAAACCAAGTCCGGAACCTCCTACATTTCTCGAGCCACTTTTATCAACTCTGAAAAATCTTTCAAACAATCTAGGAATGTGTTTTGCATCAATTCCTTCTCCATTATCTCTAATGTCTATTTGAATTCGATTGTTAACTTCTTCAAATCCAATTTCTGTAGAGCCCCCGGTTTTGCCGTATTTAATTGAATTTTCTATTAGATTCGTTACTACTTGTTGTATTTTTTCATGATTACCTAAAACATAAATCGGTTTGGTATATTTATCGTCAAATGTCATTAAGATATCCTTTTTATTGGCTTTCATTTCCAATAAATCCATAACATTTTGAATGAGTGAAACAATATCAAAAGGGACCATCGTAATTGGTTCATCAGATACTTCAAGTTTAGAAATAGTATCAAGATCCTCAACAATGTAAATTAATCTTTCCACACCGTTTAAAGCTCGCGCCAAGTATTTTGTTCTGATAGTTTTGTCTTTCATACCGCCATCAAGTAAGGTTGAAATATAACCTTGAACGGTAAAAAGGGGCGTTTTTAATTCGTGAGAAATATTTCCAAGAAACTCTCTTCGGTATTCTTCACGAACTTTTAAAGCTTCAATTTCTAATTTTTTGTCGGAAGCAAATTTAGAAACCTCTCGAGAAATTAAATTTAAATCATTTGCCGAAGATTTATTAATAATGGTTGTTGATTCTAAAAAGGAGAAATCATCGTATATCTTTTTTACTTTTCGAAAAATAAAAAGTTGCACTTTAATGGTAAGTAAAATAAAAGTACTAAGTGCAACCAAAATGGAAAAAATCAAACAAAATAGGAAGGAAAACTGATGAAAAAAATAAGTCAAAATTCCTACTAGCACTGTTGCAAAAAAAGCTATTTGCAACGCAGTAATAAAGGCAAATCGAAAAGTTTCTTTGTTTTTTATATTCATTTAGACTTCAAACTTGTAACCTACTCCTTTTATGGTTTTAAAAAAATCATCGCCAATTTTTTCTCTTAATTTTCTAATGTGTACGTCTATTGTTCTTCCTCCAACAACTACATCATTACCCCAAACCTTATCTAAAATTTCTTCTCTTTTAAATACTTTTCCGGGTTTTGAAGCCAATAAATAAAATAATTCAAATTCTTTTCGAGGTAATACAATTTCGATATTGTCTTTAACTATTTTATATTCTTCGCGATTTATTTCAATTCCGCCAACATTTAGTGTTTCAGAATCTTTTTCAGTTTCTTTTAAACGTCGTAATAAAGCTTTTACTTTACTTACTAATAATTTTTGTTTGATAGGTTTAGTGATATAATCATCGGCACCGGCATCAAAACCAGCAACCTGAGAATAATCTTCACTTCTGGCAGTTAGAAAAGTGATGATTACATTACTTAATTCTGGGATTTTACGAATGTTCTCACACGCTTCCATTCCGTCCATTTCAGGCATCATGACATCCATGATGATTAGATGAGGAAGTACTTTTTTAGCTTTTGCAATGGCCTCTTTACCATTTACAGCAGTAGAAATTTGGTAGCCTTCTTGAGATAAATTATATCCTACAATTTCAAGGATATCTGCATCATCGTCAACTAATAGAATTCGAATGTCTTTCTTCTTCATAATGCAAAATTAATCATTAATTAATATAAATGTAAATATAAAACAAATCAAAAATACAATTAATACTTATTTATTTTAGTGATGATTTGGTAACACTAAAAAAACAATTCATTAATATTAAGGATTTTATTTCTGTCCATAAAAAAAGCCCTGCTAGGCAGGGCTTTTCATCCATTTTTACTATAATTTATCTTTTGATTACTCGGAAAGATTTAGTAATTTCTCCTTGTTTTAATACTAAGATGTACATTCCAGATTGGTAGTTAGCACCAAATTCTTGATTGTTTACCTCATTATAATTCAATTTTTGAGATTCCACTATTCTTCCAGTTAAATCATAAGCATTCAAACTTACTTCTTCCGTACTATTAGATTCAAAACTTAATCTGAAGCTAGTTGAAAATGGATTTGGATATGATTTTAAAGAGGTATTAGCAACTGGACTAAAAGTTTCAGTCCCTAAAAATAATAAACCACCTCCTGTTGCTGCAATTGAAGCACTTCCTGGTCGGTAATCCAATCCTGTATAAACACTTCCGTCTGCAACATTGTATGGCAATACTAAGATCCCTGCATTGGTGATTGGAGTTGTTAAACCGGTATTGTTTGAAGCATTAAACCAGTTTGTAATATTAAAGCTAGCATTGTTATTAGTTGTGCTCACTTGAACAATTTTTGTAGGAGTTGTGATTCCTGCTAAAATGTTGTTTTTGAACTGCAATTCATTGTTTAACGCATTCAATTCAGCTGCACCATTTAAAGCACTTCCTGAACTATCAATGTGAAGTCCTTCAGGATAATCCATAAAGATAGAGTTGTAAATACTCATCTTTGTGTTTTTTCTCAAACGAGCAGCTCTTTTGTAAGCACCTGTTGGCATTGTTCCACCGTTTGGCAAAGTAGTTCTGTATGATGGTCCTATCATAGTACAGTTTGAAAAAACTGTAGATGTAAATGGAGTAGAATTATCACCCGCTGAATTGTTATCTGATTCAAAACCTTCAGAAGTTGAAACTGCTGGAGCATCTGCAATGTTTGGGTCTCTTACTGCTAAACAGAATTGTACTTTTCCACTGTAACCGTTATCCACATCAAAATCGTCATCTAAACCTCTAAAAGCAACTAAGTGTTTGCAATTTACAGCTCCACCAAACCACTCAAATGAATCGTCATTACAATGAGAAACTTGAACGTAATCAATTGTAGTTCCAGATCCTACAGCTCCAAGAGTCAATCCATTAATTTCTTGGTTAGTACCATAGTTATATCCTGCGAATTCAATTCTTACATATTTTAAAGATCCTGAATTATCCGCATTGTCCGGAGTTAAACCTCCACCATATTGAGTATCAGCACTTGCTAGGATACCTTCAATGTTACTAACGCCACTATTGATGTTAAAAGCTCCTTTACCTAATAAAATTATTCCTCCCCAATCTCCTTTAACTCTTGCACCTACAGCCTTGTCAGATGTAAATACAATTGGACTAGTAGCAGTACCTTCTGCAATTAATTTTGAACCTTTAGTAATAATTAATGCTGCACCTGCAACAGTAGCATCACCACG
>CAIJFC010000078.1 GCA_903819815.1 uncultured Bacteroidota bacterium | reverse complement strand
TCAAAAAAATATTTATTGCCTGAAAAGCATTTAGGAATTACATCCAGACAAGTTAACTATTGGAAAAGTAAAGATATTTTACCGTTTTTTGAAAAAGAAAAAAAAGGTTTTATGGATATGCGTGAAGCGCTTTGGGTATTAATTATTAATGAAATGTCTGGTATTGGAGTTGATACAAATAAGCTCCAAAAATTATCTGAAGATGCTTGGATAAAACCTTTTCAAGAAAAATATGCTGATGCGGTTTTTAAAAGAGCAATTTCTGAAAAACAATTAAATCAAAAAGACAATGAAATTTTAGAACACCATTTAGGATTTGAACCTATAATGAATACAGTTTTTAGAAAAGAGATAAATCCTTTTACTGATGCATTTAAAAGTTGTTTGATTTCAAATAGAAGTGTTGTGTCATTAATTTATTGTCCAAAGACAGGTGAACATTCTTTTAATTTCAGCAATGTTGGTTTGACCGCCGATTTGAACAACTTGTATTTTGGCGAAACCTTAATAATTATTCCATTTCTACCACTAATTTCAAAATTGGTTGGAATAGAAATAGGACATAGCAATACAGATTTGGAATATTTATCTTCTATTGAAAATCAAATTCGAAGAGTGTTGTTTTTTGATAAGCCAAAGTTATTAGAAATCGAATTACAAGAAAATGGTTCACCAAAAATCATCAAAATCACTGAGGAACATAAACAGCCTGAAGAGTTAGCTAGATTTTTTCTAACCAACAAATTGCCTTTAGGTTCTAAAATCATGATAGAACCAAGACCTCAAGGAAATTATAAAATAACGATAAAATCGAAGTAGGATGATAAATGTAAAACCGAATCGGTCCCTGAAATTACAGCCCGTGAACATACAGATACGGTATGGGCCAAAACCATTTGTTATCAAATGAAGCGGACTACTTTTTAAATTATGAAGAAATAATAAAAATAGTACCAGCGTTAAAGGATAAACTATCAAAAGAAGATTCCTTTGAGTTTTCAAAACAATTATACGAATTTACAAGAATAATTTACGAGCAATATAAAAATGAAAAAGAGCAATCTAACACTAAGTGATTTCAAAAATACAATTGTATGGTCCTACACAAGGGTGTCAACAAAAGATCAATTTGTAAACAATGGGAGTATTGAAACCCAAGTGAACAAAATTAAAGCGTTTGCAAAGGAAAATCAGTTAATCATTACACAAGAGTTTGATGCGGAATATGAAAGTTCTAAGCGAATAAACACCCAAAGCACCCTAAAAGAACTAATGGACAGGATAAAGAAAACTTCTGTTTCTAAACGTCCAAAAATGATACTGATTTGGTCACCAAGTAGATTTGGTCGAGCTGGTGCTGAACACATTCAACTTTTTGTTCGTCTTCGAAAGGAGTTTAATGTTTTCCTTTATTCTGTAAGTACAGATAATCATACATTTAATGAAAGAGCTGAAAATGAATTTTCAACCCAACTTTTATATGCTCAAAAAGAAAATTTTAACCGCCAGGACACCGTTATTCCGGGATTAATAAACGCATTGGAAAATGGAAAAGTATTTGGGAAAACGCCAAGAGGTTACGATCATTTCGGGCCACGAGTTTCAGACCCGACAAAAGTACAAGCATTTCAAGAAATTAAAATCAATACAGAAGGTCAATTTTTAAAGGAAGCTTTCAAATTAAAAATCTATAAATCCTACACTGATTCTGAAATTATTAAATGGTTAAATTCAAAAGGAGTTCAAATGAGAAAACAGAGGATTTCAGAGATTTGGCGGAATCAATTTTATACTGGTAGAATTTGTAATTCGTTATTGGAGGGAAGAATAATTAAGGGTTCGTGGGAGCCAATGATAACAATTAAAGAATACAATCAATTGCAACGTATTCTTGAAGGTTCTAAACAATTTGGTGTAGTGAAAATTAGCGGTAAAGAAGAAACCCCTTTAGTGCCAAAATTTGCAATGTGTTCAGATTGTAATGATACCATGACCTCATATCTTAACAAGGTAAAAAACATTTATTACTACAAATGTAATTCCTGCCATAAAACCGTCAACGCTTCAAGTTCAAAAAAATCTTTAAGAGCAGGGTTACACGAACAATTTTGCGAAGTTTTAGACGAGTTTAATTTTTCTGTGCAATTGAAAGATTTGTTTTCTGTACAACTCAAAAAAATAATAGATGATGAGATGTCTAACCTTTCGGAGAAAAAGAGACTTGCTTCAACGGAATTAAATGAGTTGAAAACAAGTTATGATAAAATGGAATATCGGTATGCAATTAATGAAATTTCTAAAGATATTTTTGAGAGACAAAGCCAAAAAATTAATGATGCAATAATCCAAAAAACAAAAGAACTTGATTTTTTACCAACAAAAAAATCGAACAATGAAAATGCTACGAAATATTTCCTAAAAATCGTCCAAAACCCTAGTAAATTCTACGATTCTTTGGATTACACTAAAAAAAGAAAGTTCCAATACTTAGTGTTCCCAGAAGGGTTTCATTATTCGATCAAAAACAGAAAATATCGAACATCAAAAACCAATGCTTTATTCGAGTTAACTAGATGTATTTCAGAAAGTTATAATTCTGAAAAACAAAAAACCCATCCTCAAAAATGGGATGGGTCCTCTTTAGTAGCGGGAACAGGACTCGAACCTGTGACCTTCGGGTTATGAGCCCGACGAGCTGCCTACTGCTCTATCCCGCGATGTTTCAAGTGCAAATATACAACCAAAATTGGCAATTGCAACAAAATTTTAAAAAAATCTTTTATTTCATCTATTGACCTGATATGCCTACCTTTGCAGAAATAAAAAACAATAAATGTCACACAAAGCCGGTTTTGTAAATATCATAGGAAATCCAAACGTTGGTAAATCAACGCTAATGAATGCCTTTGTAGGCGAGAGATTGTCGATAATCACTTCAAAAGCGCAAACTACTCGCCACCGAATTCTTGGAATTGTAAACGGCGAAGACTTCCAATTAATATTGTCCGATACTCCCGGAATCATCAAGCCTGCCTATGAAATGCAGGAATCCATGATGAACTTTGTAAAATCAGCTTTTGAAGATGCCGACGTTTTGATTTACATGGTTGAAATAGGGGAGCAAGAACTAAAAGACGAAGCCTTTTTTAATAAAATTATCCATTCTAAAATTCCGGTTTTATTACTTTTAAATAAAATCGATAATTCCAATCAAGAACAGCTAGAAACTCAAGTTGCCTTTTGGACCGAGAAAGTGCCCAATGCCGAAATTTACCCTATATCCGCATTGCAATATTTCAATGTGCCCGAAGTATTCCAGCGCATCATTTCACTTTTACCTGAATCGCCGGCTTATTACCCTAAGGATCAGCTAACTGATAAACCCGAACGTTTTTTTGTAAATGAAACCATACGTGAAAAAATCCTGCTAAATTATAGCAAAGAAATTCCGTATGCCGTTGAAATCGTTACGGAGGAATTTTTTGAAGACGAAAATATCATCCGAATTCGTTCCCTGATTATGGTGGAACGCGAAACCCAAAAAGGAATTATTATTGGACATAAAGGAGCCGCCCTTAAGAAAGTGGGGGTCGATTCTCGTGCCGATTTAGAAAAGTTTTTTGGCAAACAAATTCATATCGAATTGTATGTAAAAGTCAATAAAAACTGGAGAAGTAACGCCAATATGTTAAAGCGTTTCGGTTACAACCAATAGTTTTTGGGCGTGACCACAAGGGTCAGGCTATCCGTTACAATCCACGCAAAAAAGCGTGGGATTTCCACTGCTATCCTTCACGCAGCGCTTATCGTTTCATAACGAAATAATAACGTACCTTTGCAAAAAATTAAAATAGCTTATTGTTTGATTTTAAGAGTATAATTGTTTTGGTTTCCCAAAATCTTAAATCTTAAATCTAAACTCAAAAATCATAAAAAATGAATAATATTGTTGCCATAGTAGGGAGACCAAATGTAGGAAAATCTACACTTTTTAATCGATTGATCCAAAGAAGAGAAGCTATCGTAGATTCTGTTTCGGGAGTTACTCGTGATAGAAACTACGGAAAAAGCGAATGGAATGGAAAGGAATTTTCTGTCATTGATACTGGAGGTTATATTCGTGGTTCTGATGACGTTTTTGAAGCTGAAATCCGCAAACAAGTCGAATTAGCCATTGACGAAGCCGATGTAATTATTTTTGTAGTTGATGTAGAAGAAGGAATCACCCCAATGGATGATGCTGTGGCTAAATTATTAAGAAAAGTAACCAAACCCGTTTTATTGGCCGTTAATAAGGTCGATAACTCCATGCGTGAAAAAGACGCTATCGAGTTTTACAACCTTGGATTGGGAGATTACTTCACCTTTGCAAGTATCTCAGGAAGCGGAACAGGAGATTTATTAGACGCCTTAATTGAAGCTTTCCCAATAAAACCGGAACCAACACAAGAAGAATTAGAATTGCCTCGTTTTGCAGTTGTGGGTCGTCCAAATGCTGGAAAATCAAGCTTTATTAATGCCTTAATTGGAAAAGAAAGATATATTGTTACCGATATTGCAGGAACCACGCGTGATGCCATTGATACCAAATTCGACCGTTTTGGTTTTGAATTCAACTTGGTTGATACCGCAGGAATTCGCCGTAAAGCAAAAGTAAAAGAAGATTTAGAATTTTATTCCGTGATGCGTTCGGTTCGTGCCATTGAACACGCCGATATTTGTATCTTAATAATAGATGCCACTCGTGGTTTTGAAGGGCAAGATCAAAGCATATTTTGGTTGGCAGAAAAAAACAGAAAAGGAGTTGTAATCCTTGTAAATAAATGGGATTTAGTTGAAAAAGACACCATGTCAACACGGGATTACGAAGAAAAAATAAGAAAGGAATTGATGCCTTTTGTCGATGTGCCGATTCTTTTTGTATCTGCATTGACAAAACAGCGTTTGCTTAAAGCCTTAGAAGCTACGGTTCAAGTTTTTGAAAATAGAAAACAAAGAATTCCAACTTCAAAATTCAATGACTATATGTTGAAAGTAATTGAAGGTTACCCGCCACCGGCATTAAAAGGAAAGTATGTAAAAATTAAATATTGCATGCAATTGCCAACGCCAACACCACAGTTTGTGTTTTTTGCTAACTTACCGCAATATGTAAAAGAAGCGTACAAGCGTTTCTTAGAAAATAAAATTCGTGAAAACTGGGATTTCTCAGGGGTTCCAATTGATATTTATATCAGAGAGAAATAAAATAAAAAAAGCACCAAATTGGTGCTTTTTTTATGTCTTTTAGTATTGATTTACCAGCCTCCGCTTGAGCCTCCGCCAGAGAATCCTCCTCCGCCAAAGCCTCCGCCAAAACCTCCACCTCCTGAGGAACCCCCTCCAAATCCTCCTGAACCTCGGCCTCCGCCACCCAAACTGCTCAAAATCAAAATATCCATAAAACTTGGACCTCCGCCAGAGCTACCAGAGTTACCTCCGTTGTTTTTTCTTCGCGATAGTAAGGCCAATATAAACACTACAATTAGTATAATGATCATAGGAGGAATCCCTTCCTTTTTATTGGCTTTTCGTTCTCCCTTATATTTTCCTTTTAAAACTTCAATAATAGCTGTTGTACCTTTATCCAAACCGTTGTAAAAACTACCCGCTTTGAATTCGGGCACTATAATATTTCTGATAATTTCTCCTCCAATTCCAGCAGTCAATCGGTCTTCAACTCCGTAACCGGGGTTTATGGCTATTTTTTTTTCGGTTTTAGCCAACAGAATGATGACTCCGTTATCGTCTTTTTCTGTTCCTCCAATTCCCCATTTCTGTCCCCAATTGGTAGCCAGAAGACTCACGTCTTCGCCTTTCAAACTCTCAATGGTAATTACCACAATTTGAGTTGTCGTAGAATCCGAATAACGAACCAGTTTTTCTTCTAATTGCGCTTTTTCGTCAGCACTTAAAATATTGGCATAATCATAAACGGAAGTCTGCTCTTTCGGAATTTCTGGAATGTCAAATTGTGCAAAACCTAATTGGGTAAACAACAAAGAGAACAACAAAATTAAAAAGGAATTTTTTATAGTTGATTTCATTCTCCTTTTGATATTTCGTTAGACAGTTCATTGGTATCCTCTTTCTCCCATGGAAAATAACTTTTCAATTGGGTGCCTGCTTTCTGAATGCCATCAATTAGGCCTTCTTTGAAATTTCCATTTTTAAAATGATTCATCATGGCTTCCTTTGTAGAATCCCAAAAATCAGTTGGAACCAAATCATTAATTCCTTTATCGCCACAAATAGCAAAGGTTTTATCGGCCACAGCCAAATAAATCAAAACACCGTTTTTAAGCTCTGTTTCGTGCATTTTTAATTCTTCAAAAACGATTAATGCACGATCGTAAGCAGCAATTGAACTGGTGTTTTCAATGTGCACTCTAATCTCGCCAGAAGTTTCTTTTTCTGCCATAGTAATCGCAGCAACAATTTCTTGTTCTTCTTCAGGGGTTAAAAAAACTTCTTTTGACATGGATGGATTTATTATATTTCTTTACAAAGCCCCTCCTTTGGAGGGGTTGGGGAGGATTAGAATTTTACTTCAACTGGTTTATCAGCACCAACAGCAGCTTCAAAATATGGTTTTTCTTTCAAACCGTACATTCCAGCTAAAATATTTCTTGGGAAGGTATTGATGTTATTATTGTAAGGTTTAACCGATTCGTTGAAACGTGTTCTAGCCGTCAAAATTTGATTTTCGGTACTCGCCAATTCATCTTGTAATTTCAAGAAATTCTCATTTGCTTTCAACACAGGATATTGTTCTACAGAAACTAATAATTTTGATAAAGAGGAACTTACACCACTTTGAGCCGAGTTAAATGCTTTTAATTGCTCAGGCGTAACATTTTTAGGGTCTATAGTTACTCCAGTAGCTTTTGCACGAGCTTCAATAACTGCTGTTAAAGTGCTTTTTTCAAAATCAGCCGCTCCTTTAACCGTGGTTACTAAGTTACCTATTAAGTCATTTCTTCTTTGGTAAGAAGTTTGAACATTACCCCAACTTTCTTTAATGTCTTGTTCGTAACGAACAGCATTGTTATAAATTCCAGAGGCCCAGCTGTACATTCCGATTACAATTACAGCAACAATAATCCAAGGTAAAAATTTTTTAAGCGTTTCCATTTTTTTAATTTTAATTTTAATATTTAGTTTATAATTCTGATTTTATTGCGTTCAGCTGCATTTTTATGCCTTCTAATTTACTGACAATTTCATATTTATCAAGCGTTTTTTTCTGGCCTTCTTTTAAATGTGTTTTGGCTCCTTCCAATGTGAATCCGCGCTCTTTTACCAAATGAAATATCAATTTCAAATTGGTAACGTCCTCTGGCGTAAACATCCTATTGCCTTTAGCGTTTTTCTTTGGTTTTAGAATATCAAATTCCTTGTCCCAAAATCGTATTAATGATGTATTTACATCAAATGCTTTGGCCAATTCGCCAATACTATAATACCTTTTTCCTTCTGTTAATTCTATATGCATTAGTCTAAAGATTGATTTTCTTGATTCGCAATTTTTGAAATAGCAACATATTCTGCTGCCGAAATATTTCCATAATAAAAATTTAATGGGTTTACTACCTCCCCATTTTTATGAACTTCATAATGCAAGTGTGGCGCTTCCGAACGGCCTGTGCTTCCTACATATCCAATAATATCACCACGTTTCACGTATTGTCCAACTCTCGATTTATACCTGCTTAAATGAGCGTACAACGTTTCATAACCAAAACCATGCCGAATCACAATGTGATTTCCAAATCCCGAAGCGGTATTGTCAGCTCTTTCTACAATTCCATCTCCAGATGCAAATACAGGAGTTCCCAAATTGGCACTAAAATCCATTCCTTCATGAAATTTTCTAGCCTTTGTAAATGGATCACTTCGATACCCAAAACCCGATGCCATTCGCTTTAAATTTTCATTTCGAACCGGCTGTATCGCAGGAATAGCAGCTAATAATTTCTCTTTACTTTTTGCCAATTTCAAAATTTCATCCAATGATTTTGACTGAATCACCAATTGTTTTGCCAAAACATCAACTCTTTTTGTGGTGTTTATTACTAAATCAGAATTATCGTAACCCTCTAAATCTTTGTACCTATTTTCACTCCCAAAAACTGCCTTTCTGTCTTCTGCGGAAATAGGTGAGGAGTTAAAATAGGACCTGTATAAATTATTATCGCGATCTTCAATAGCATTCAAAACTGCATCAATTTGTTCCATTTTTCTATTTAAAATAGCATATTTAATCCTCAAATTATCAATTTCCCTAGCTTGAAGTTTGTCT
The DNA here is from genome assembly GCA_903819815.1 of uncultured Bacteroidota bacterium. Lineage (GTDB taxonomy): Bacteria > Bacteroidota > Bacteroidia > Flavobacteriales > Flavobacteriaceae > Flavobacterium. The sequence continues at coordinate 503 of CAIJFC010000078.1, read as the reverse complement.
TTTGGTGTTTCAAAAAAAGGCGTGTTTAATAAAATTACAAATGCCAAAAATCCAAATAACGCCGAAGCAAACAAAAAAAGCATAATATAAGCAAAACTCTTCCTTTTTAAAGGCCGAATAATTTTATAAGCTAAGCTATCTGTATCGTAATAATATTTTACCTTCGCCATGTTTTAAAAATATGCTATTTTTGTACTTTGTAAAAATAGGTTTTATAAATTTACAAAGTGTTGGAAAAACAAATTTAGTAAATGTTTCAGTAGTCTGATGTTTTTTTTAACACTATTTTATGTGCCTTTTTCCAGCTTTTCGCTGCAAGTTCTCAGATTGAAAACTTTTTTTATAAAACCCAGCAGGAGCTCCCTTTGGTCGCTCTGCTAGCTTTATAAAAATTACTTTTCAATTCTTCGAAGCTTTCCGCTACAAACTGGGGCAAAAAAGTGTATTTGTTGATTTAGTAATTCGTTAATTCGAAAGCCAAATAACCAAATAACCAAATAACC
>CAIJFC010000077.1 GCA_903819815.1 uncultured Bacteroidota bacterium | reverse complement strand
CAATGACAAACTCAATAAAAACTGACCTAATTTGATAACTATTTCCATTTTTTAATTTTCGTATTTTTAATAACCAACAAAAGTAAGGTTTTCTATAGTATGTTTTCTATAAAAATTACAAAGTTGTGTTTTAAATATTTGTTAATTATTTATATTTCGATAAATGAGAGGGTTTTTACATTTCAATATTAAAAAGGGTCATTTTAACCTATTCTTTAACAAACTTAAATTGTTTAGTTCCTTTATTGGTTTGAATAGTTATAAAATGAATCCCCGATGTAAACGTAGTGATATCCCAAGTTTTTTGAGATTTAGTTTCCATAATTTTTTGGCCTAAAACGGAATAAAAAACGGCATTTTCAATTACAATATTCTCTGGAATTGAAATTGAAATAGTAGTAGAACTTGGATTTGGAAATATTTGAATAGCAGTATCAAAATTGAAGTTTGCATTTTCTAAAGTGGCTGTGCTCATTCTAGAAATAATATTTTTATTTGGATCAAATTGAACTCCGGTAACCGTAAATGGAACCGTAATATTAAATTGTTCTCCGTTTACGGTATTATTAACCACGACATCTTGTGATTGACCGCTTGCACCTAATAATCGAACAGGAACCGGCATTTCAAAAAATGGAACAGAGGTATGAGAAGTGGTTTGTGCAACAGTAATTCTAGCTTGACTTGGAATTGTATTTTGAACCGTAATGTTATAAATGGGATACCCTTGATTGTAAACCCAATCGTTAAAAAACTCCGTTAAACTACTTCCATAAACGGCCTCTAAATGCGTTTGCAAATTTGATGTTATGGCATATTTATAAGCCAAATTCACATCTGCTAAATAATTTTTAATTCCTTGAAAGAATATTGCGTCGCCTAATTTAAAACGTAGCATGTTCAGTACCATGGCTCCTTTATTATAGCTCAATCTGCCACTGAAAATTCTATTTACATCTAATGCCTGGGCATCTGTTAAATATACTGCTCCGTTTAGAGACGAAGTAATATTAGTAATCATATTCGATTTATCTGCAATAAATGCTGCTTGACCATCAAAATTTTCAATAACCAATGACGCAAGATAGGTTGCAAAACCTTCATTCAACCAAATGTCTTTCCAAGTCCCACAAGTAATTTTATCACCAAACCATTGGTGTGCTAATTCATGTGCAATCAAGCTACGATTAAAATCACCCATAAATGAAACCGTGGTATGCTCCATTCCTCCGCCCCAGCCAAATTGTGCATGTCCATATTTTTCATTACGAAATGGATAGGCCTCGAATAATGTTTCAAATAGATTCATAATTGGAAGTGTCTGAGCCAATAACGAAACATTCGTAGTATAGCTTTCAGGATATAAGTAATTTACAATTGGAAAGTTATTAGGTGAAATACCAGCTTGTTGCGTAAAAACTTGGTAATTTGTGACTGCAATTGCAATTAAATAAGCAGGAATTGGGTAATTATGACGAAAATGAGTCGTTTTTTGAGGTCCTATTGTTACTGGAGCTTCTGGCTCAACCCCATTTGAAACACTGGTATATTGTGACGGAGCAGTTATATAAACGTCAATACTACTTACTTTATCATTTAAATCTTGTTTACATGGCCACCAATCTTTTGCGCCATAAGGTTCAGAAAGAGTCCATAAAACCGGAGTACCATTGTGCATTTCTGATGCAAAAGAGGTAAAACCATTTACTGGTGGCACTCCAGAATAATTAATTTTTACGCTTGCTGAAGTTCCAATTTGTTGCAAACTTGGCAATGTAATTATCAATTCATTGTTACCGCTTTCGGAAAATGTTAACGGCATCCCATTTTTTGTGACTGATGTCACCGTTAATTCGTTAGCCATATCAAACGTAATTGACGACATGTTTTCAAGGGCAGTATAGGTTGTGGTTACTTGACCCGTTATAAAATATATTGCAGGATCTACTGTAAATTCTAATTTATGATACGTTACATCATAATTTTGAGTGTTGGGATTTACCAATAAATTCATATGCCTTTCGGCAGATTTCATTTCAGATTTTGCAATTTTACATATTTCAGAAATTGACTCTTGTCCATTTGTTGAAACAAAACAAAAAAATAAAAACGCAACTATTATGTTTTTCATCATACCATT
>CAIJFC010000076.1 GCA_903819815.1 uncultured Bacteroidota bacterium | reverse complement strand
TGCTCTGGTCTTTGCGTCTAAACCTGCATGATAAGGAACGGCACTAATCCCGTTTACTTGTAATACCTGAGCTATAGATTCTACTTTTTTTCTACTTAAGCAATAGATAATTCCTGATTTACCTTTATTTTGCTTTATAAAGCGGATAATATCAGATTCAATATTTTTAGTTTTTGTACGAACTTCATAAAACAAATTAGGACGATTGAATGATGCCTTGAAAGTATTGGCGTCAGTCATTTCAAGATTTTTAAGGATATCCTCTTGAACTTTTGGAGTAGCTGTTGCGGTCAATCCAATAACTGGTGCATTGCCCAACAACTTTATACTGTTTTTCAAATTTCTATATTCAGGACGGAAATCGTGTCCCCATTCTGAAATACAATGTGCCTCGTCAATAGCTACAAATGAAATATTTATGTTCTTTAAAAATTTTATGTATTCGTCTTTTGCTAAAGATTCTGGAGCAACATAAAGTAATTTGGTTACTCCTGAAGTGATATCCTTTTTAACTTGACTAATTTCTGTTTTATTTAAAGAGGAATTTAAAACGTGGGCGATGCCGTTTTCTGAAGATAAACTACGAATTGCATCCACTTGATTTTTCATCAAAGCTATTAAAGGAGATACAATAATTGCTGTTCCTTCCTTCATTAACGCGGGTAATTGGTAACAAAGTGATTTACCTCCACCTGTAGGCATAATTACAAATGAATTTTTACCTGATATAAGACTTCTAATGACTTGTTCTTGTAATCCTTTGAATTGGTTAAACCCAAAATATTTTTTTAATTCCTTATGAATGTCAATTTCGTTAGATTTCATTCTTAGTTAATAGTATTTTACATAAATTTGTGGTTCATAAAGATACGAATATCTTTATTAAATACAAACTTTATAAAAATCTGTTTTGAAAACAAACAAAAATATTTTAGAGATTGCTAGAAAAACAATCGAATCTGAAAGCAAATCCATTGCGAAACTTGCTGATCTACTTACAGATGACTTTGAAAATGCGGTAGAAATCATCTTTAATTCAAAAGGTAGATTAGTGGTTACAGGTATTGGAAAAAGCGCAATTATTGCTCAAAAAATTGTTGCTTCAATGAATTCCACTGGTACACCATCGCTTTTTTTACATGCATCTGAAGCAATTCATGGTGATTTAGGTATGGTTCAACCCCACGATGTTATTATTTGTATTTCAAAAAGTGGGAACAGTCCTGAAATTAAAGTTTTAATTCCAATATTGAAACATTTTGGAAATTCTTTAATTGCAATTACAGGTAATACCACTTCATTTTTAGCAAAAGGAGCTGACTTTATTTTAGATACAACAGTTGAAAACGAATCTTGCCCAAACAATTTAGCTCCTACAAATAGTACTACAGCGCAATTGGTAATGGGAGATGCCTTAGCAGTTTGCTTAATGGAACTGAGAGAATTCAAAGCTCAGGATTTTGCAAAATACCATCCAGGAGGCGCATTAGGAAAAAAATTACTACTGCGTGTTGGCGATATGTTAGATCAAAGTCACAAACCCGAAGTAGAGCCAGAAACGAATATTAAGAAAGTGATTTTTGAAATTTCAGAGAAGCGATTAGGGGTAACAGCTGTAATTGAAAATAAAAAAGTCATAGGAATAATTACTGACGGTGATATTCGAAGAATGCTTAATAATAATGATACATTTGTGCACTTAACTGCAAAAGATATAATGACAAAAAATCCAAAAACAATCCAATTATCATCAATGGTATCAGATGCTTTAAATGTTTTGGAAGATTTTTCAATCACCCAATTAATCGTTACCGACCAAGATGAATACAAGGGGGTATTGCATTTGCACGACATTTTAAAAGAAGGAATTGTATAATGGCAAAGAAAGCGCTGAATGAAATGTCGTTTTTGGATCATCTTGAGGAATTAAGATGGTTATTAGTAAGAAGCACTTCTGCGATAATTATTATGGCAATCGCTACTTACATTTTAAATGAATGTTTTAATAATTTTATTTTTGAGGACATTATTTTTGCCCCTACAAGAGCTGATTTTTTTACTTACACTTACTTTTGTGAATTGTCCCACCAAATAGGTTTTGCTGATAGTATTTGCATTACCGAATTACCATTTATTATTCAGAATACGGACATGGAAGGACAAATAAATATTTTTATCTGGACGTGCATAACGGCAGGTTTTATATTAGCATTTCCATACATTTTATGGGAATTATGGAAATTTATCAGCCCTGCTTTGTATGAAAAAGAAAGAAAAAATGTTAGTGTTTTTATTTTTGTAGCCTCCATTCTATTTTTTCTGGGAGTCCTATTCGGATTTTATGTAATAATCCCAATGTCGATTAACTTTTGTGCTACATTTTCTGTGAGTAAAATGATACAAAATCAATTTACAATTGACTCCTATATTGGTATGATGAAAACATCGGTAATAGCTAGTGGATTGTTTTTTGAACTTCCAATTATTATTTATTTCTTAACAAAATTAGGTTTGGTGACCCCTTCTTTTTTAAGAAAATATAGAAAATACTCAGTTGTAATTGTATTAATAATAGCAGCAATTGTTACTCCACCAGACGTAGTAAGTCAAATAATTGTAGCTATTCCAATGTTATTAATCTATGAAGCAAGTATTTTCATATCTGTATTTGTACATAAAAATAAATTAAAAGAAAATGTCTGATATCCTATCTGATTTCAACGATTATAGATCAAAAATGAACGAAAAGTTATTGGCGGACAATAACAAAATCGTAAAGAGAATTTTCAATTTAGACACCAATGCTTATGCTGAAGGCGCTTTAGACGTAAAAACTAAAGAGCTATTGGGATTAGTAGCCTCTACTGTTTTAAGATGTGATGATTGTGTAAAATACCATCTTGAAACCAGCTTTAATTTAGGCGTAAGCAAAGAAGAAATGATGGAAGCAATGGGAATCGCAACATTAGTTGGAGGTACAATTGTAATTCCACATTTGAGAAGAGCTTATGAATTTTGGGAAGCATTAGAAGCTACAAAGCAATAAGCTAAACTAAATAAATGTTAATGTGTTGAATCTGTAATTTTGTAATTCGTTTATTTGCGAATAGAAAAAGTAGACTCACGAATAACCAATTAAAAATGAAACTAAGAGCGGATAATTTAGTAAAAATCTACAAGGGAAGAAGTGTTGTAAAGGGAATTTCTGTAGAAGTAAACCAAGGAGAAATTGTAGGACTTTTAGGACCTAATGGTGCTGGAAAAACAACCTCTTTTTATATGATTGTTGGCTTGGTAAAACCAAATTCAGGAAATATTTATTTAGACGATATGAATATTACTGATTTTCCAATGTATAAAAGAGCGCAACAAGGTATTGGCTATTTAGCTCAAGAAGCTTCTATTTTTAGAAAGTTGAGTGTTGAGGATAATATTTTGAGTGTTTTGCAATTGACCAATTACACAAAAGCCGAACAAGAGGCAAAAATGGAGAGTCTAATTGAAGAATTCAGTCTCAATCATATCCGAACCAATCGCGGGGATTTACTTTCTGGTGGGGAACGTCGAAGAACAGAAATTGCACGATGTTTGGCGACCGATCCAAAATTTATATTATTAGATGAACCATTTGCGGGAGTTGACCCTGTTGCGGTTGAAGACATTCAAAAAATTGTAGCTCAATTAAAAAATAAAAATATCGGTATTTTAATTACCGATCATAATGTACAAGAAACATTAGCCATTACCGACAAAACTTACTTAATGTTTGAAGGTGGTATTTTAAAAGCGGGAACACCTGAAGAATTAGTAGAAGATGAAATGGTGAGAAGAGTTTATCTCGGACAGAATTTTGAATTAAGGAAGAAGAAGTTAGAATTCTAGTCGGGAAATAAAAAAAATCTCACCATTTAAGGCATTTAAGGACATATAAAAAATCAAATTTTGTGTTGTAAAAGTCAAACGACAAAAAAAGTAAAGAAATTTCCAAAGATTTTTTCAGGCTTAAATGAACTTATATTACTTATATGGTGAAAAATTTAAGCTTTTTTACCAGTTATCAAATTCATAATCACCGATAATATTACGTAAAAGAAAATAACCAATGCCACTCCTTCAAATTTTAAGAATACCAACAAAAGGAGTGAAATCAATAAAAAGATTAGTTGAAAAGCATTGTCTTTTAAATTAAACTTTTTGATTTTTAATGCAAATAAAGGAATTTCAGCATTTAAAATATAGGCGCTTACTATGGAAATCATTAGCAAAATCCAATAATTTGTCAACAGTTCTAGTAAAATTATAGAATCTGAATTTTTTAATATTAAAGGCAAACTCAATATAAATATGGCATTTGCAGGTGTTGGCAAACCAATAAAAGAATCCGTTTGGCGGGTATCAATATTAAAATTGGCCAAACGATAGCAAGAACCTAAAGTAATAATAAAACCAAAGAAGGGTAAATAGATCAATGATGGATCTGAATTCACACAATTTGATACCATTTTAAACATCACAAAACCAGGTACAACTCCACTGGTAACCATATCTGCCAAAGAATCCAATTGCAATCCTAAAGGACTGGAAACATTGAATAGCCTTGCAAAAAAACCATCAAAAAAGTCAAAGAAAATTCCAAGGCAAACAAAAAAGAAAGCCATTTCAAAATTATTATCACAAGTAAAAACCAACGCAATACAACCACAAAATAGATTGATAAGTGTAATTAGATTTGGAATATGTTTTTTTATGTTCATTGATAGTAGTTTAAAGTAGTAAAGAAAGCAAATTTAATACAATAAGTTAAAGACAAGTACGTTTTTAGAATAGAAATTTTAAGTAAATTAAAAACAGATATAGGCAATCAATATAAATGCCTATTTTTGAAAAAAAATTCATCTCCATTTTTTGATACTAAATAAACCTCATTTGAGAAATAAATTATTCCTATTTATACTAATTGTAACCACTTCTAACTTTGCTCAAACAGTTAGGAAATATTCTAATGAATTTATGAATATTGGTGTTGATGCTGCCGCTTTGGGAATGTCAAATGCGGTTACTTCAAGTTCAAATGATGTAAATTCAGGCTATTGGAACCCAGCAGGATTAATTGGTTTAGAAGGAAAACAAGCCTCCTTAATGCATGCAAGTTATTTTGCAAATATTGCGCAATATGACTATGCTGCCTATGCAACTCCAATTGATGACGAAAGTGCTTGGGGATTTTCAGTAATACGGTTTGGAGTTGACAACATCTTGAATACTACTCAATTAATTGACAATCAAGGAAATGTAGATTACAATAGAATTAGTTTGTTTTCTGTTGCCGATTATGGCGTTACCTTTTCCTATGCAAGAAAGTTAAAAC
>CAIJFC010000075.1 GCA_903819815.1 uncultured Bacteroidota bacterium | reverse complement strand
TCTGGTTATATGGAATCTCTCTAAATATATCCTTTCAATTTTTAAAACAAAAAAGTCGACTTGCTACTTTAATGTATATATTATTACTAATTGCACTTTATAATTTTGACACAGTTGTTTCAGGCGTCTTTGTGAATTTCATTCGCTCTCTAGTTATTTATCCTTTTTTATTTTGGATTTTATTCGGAAAAATTAAATTGCTAAAAGAATAACATATATTGATAAAGTCTAAAATATCAATTTTATTTGTTGCAGGTTTTTATTATCCATCTCAAATGGGAGGCCCCTGTAATAGCTTCTACTGGTTAGCTAAGGCATTAGGCCAGTCTAATATTGATGTAACTGTAATTGCTATGAGCACAGGTGTGCTAGATAAATCAATTATTTTTGATGAATGGATTGAAACCGATTATGGACGCGTAATATATATAAAAACAAAATATACTAATTATTCAATCAAATATATAATTTCATGTATTCGAAAAGTTAAATCAGTACAGTTAGTTCATTTGAATAGTATATTTTCGTTAGCATCCTTTATAATAGGGATTATTACAATTACATTTGGAAAACCTATTGTTTGGTCTCCAAGAGGAGAGTTTTCCAGTAAGGCGCTTGTTTATAAACAATTTTTAAAAAAGCTTATGTTATCTATGATTAGGAGGTATAGTAATCGGATTTTATTTCATACAACAAGCAACATTGAGTCCAATGATACGATTGCATTGTTTGGTAATGATTCAAATTTGCTAGAGTTGCCAAATTACATGGAACTTCCATCAATAGATGTCCCAGATAAGAGTGATTACTTTTTGTGTATTGGTAGAATACATCCTATCAAAGGATTAGAAAACCTGATCTATGCTTGCAGTAGATCACAATTTTTTAGAAATTCAATTTATAAACTTATGATAGTTGGTAATAGTAATAATGATTATGGATTGAATCTTAAAAATCTAGTATTTAAAAATAAATTAACTCACAAAATAATATTTATTCCTCATGTATCTGATATAAAGGTCAAAAATGAATTATTTCAAAAGGCGGTTTTTTCTTTTCTTCCTTCATATAGTGAAAATTTTGGAAATGTAGTAGTTGAATCACTTGGAAATGGTACACCAGTTGTTGCTTCTTTTGGAACACCGTGGCAAATTTTAGAAGAATATAAAGCTGGTTTTTGGGTGTCAAATAATCCTATTGAATTAGCAAATATTATTGATAAAATAATCTTGATGTCTCAACATGATTTACAAAGTTATTTCAAAAATGCAAAGGAGTTAGCAATTTCAAAATTTGATATTAAAGCAAATGTTCAGAAGTGGGTAATTAGTTATCAAAAACTAATCATAACTCATGAAAAAGATTAATTTTAATGGGATTACAACAAGTAGTCTTGGATTTGGTTGTTCTTTACTAACAAGAAATAATTCGGTCAAAACTGCAATTGTTAATCTACAAACAGCATTTGATGCTGGGGTTAGTCATTTTGATGTAGCAAGGTTATATGGATTTGGTGAAGCAGAAACTATACTTGGAAAATTTGCTAAAGCAAAACGACATGAGATTACAATTACAACTAAAACTGGATTAAGTGGTAAACACTTGCCATTATGGACTTTGCCGATAATGAATAGAGTAAGAGCATTTATTAAATTAAATCAATCAGCTATTAATTCAAAACATATCGGAATTGTTCCTGTTATTGGTGTTTATAATCCATATAAAATTTTAAATGATTTACACACAAGTTTAGACAAAATTGGAACAGATTTCATTGATTTTTACTTGTTGCACGAAGCGAATATTTCAAAAGCAAATCAAGAAGATATAATAGCAGTATTGCAGAAATCTAAAGATGCTGGAAAAATTTTAAAGTTTGGGATTGCCTCAAATAGCATAAAAATCCAAAATGAATACCATAACTTAAATAGATCATATCAAGTTTTACAACATAGTGATAATTTTTTTGAGCATAATATTTCTAAAATGCCAATAAACGATGATCAATTTATTCGGATTGTGTATAATATATTTTCTAATCTTAAAGCGGTTGAGAGTGCAATAGCGTTTAACAAAGAACTGTATGATCCTGTAAAATTAATATTAGCTTATTATAAAAAAGTTAATGAAGGAGGTATAACTCTTTTTTCATCGATCCGTAACGAACACATAAAAGACACTGTTAAGAAATGGAATAACTTATCTAAGAGTGATTTGAATATTCCTTTAGCAATATTTAGACAAAAATATGATTAATATTTCACCAAAAAAATTCTAATAAATTTATATGATTAAATCTTATCGATCCCTTTTTTTCTTGAGAAAAATTACTAGAAAACTTGGACTCAATTCATTTCTTTTTCAAATATTTTATCGCGGAAATTCATATGAAGAACTTTTCGACACCAATTTTTCAAATAGAATTCTAGACGGATACTG
>CAIJFC010000074.1 GCA_903819815.1 uncultured Bacteroidota bacterium | reverse complement strand
TGCGTTAACTTTTGCTGACCAGGTAATCAATACTTCGTCAATAACATTAGCAACAACTCAAGCAGAATATAATGCGGTGTTTCATACTCACAATGAGGCTGCAGGAAAAGAAGTTATCTTTAGATTAAAAAGAACAGTTCAGCAAAATACACAAGGTTCAAACCTTCACAATGCATGGTGTTCTATAAATAACAAAAGAAATGGCGCTCCATTTTATGAAGTAAGTAGAGCGTTGTATAATAAATTTGATGCAACTCGTTTATCTGGAGGAGACTTTAGATATGGAACCAATATTTATGTTAATGCATTGGATGCGAGTGGAAGTTCATTAATTGATGCTAATTACACCACTTCAGCAGACGTAAAACTTTCAGATATTTTAGTTTTACAAAAACATGGAGGTCAAAGTGCCGTAACAGGAGCAAATACTTTCAATCCTGATTTCATGGTATGTAGATTATCAGAAATGTATTTCATCAGAGCGGAAGCAAAAGTAGCTGCAGGTGATTTAACAGGTGCAGGAGTAGCATTAAAAGCTATTTTAGATGCTCGTTTCCCTACAGCTCAAGCAGCGCCAGTTTTTGCTAATGCACAAGCCGCTTGGAAAGGAATTCTTGACGAAAGAAGAAAAGAGTTCTCATTTGAAGGGTTCCGTTTCATCGATATGAAACGTTTAGGAACTTTAGCAGGGGCTACTTTAGATAGAGATCCTGCTGATTATGCTTCATCAGCTTGGAATATTCCAGCAGCAAATCCTACTAATTTACCTTTAACAAGTTACAAATGGGCGTTACCTATCCCACAAGATGAGTTAAATGCTAATAGTAGTATTCAACAAAATACAGGATATTAATAATTTATTATCCTCATAATTACAAAACCATCCCAATCGGGATGGTTTTTTTTTGTCTTATTACTTATACTATTAATCTTCTTTCTATAGCTATTATAAAGGTAATGAAAGCGCCACTTCTTTGGCTTAAAACTTCGCTAATCCAGTTTATTAAATTCGTAACAAATTGTATTTAAAATTGACTTTTTTTTAATACAATTGACTTTTTATTAAAAATTTGTTAAAAATAATTAGAAAAGTAATGGTTTTATTGATAAATTTACAATCTAATTTTAACAAAAAATATTTATGAAAGCCATTTACAATTTTCTATTAGCAGTAATAGTATTGCTAATCACGCAAATTTCATTTGCACAAGTTCAGAGCGTCTCCGGCGTTGTGACCGATTTAAACGGGGTTCCCATACCGGGTGCAAATGTGGTGGTTCAAGGTTCTAAAACCGGAACACAAACAGATTTAGACGGGAAATACTCTATCAAAGCAAAAGCAGGAGATGTTTTAGTTTTCTCTTTCGTGGGAATGGCTGACGCTACTGCAAAAGTGGGTGCTTCTAACACTGTAAATGTAAAAATGCAGGATGGAGTAAATTTAGAAGAGGTAATTGTAGGTGCGATGGGGATTAAAAGAACCAAAGACGCTACAGTTTCTGCTCAAAAACAAATTGGTGCTGCTGAGTTAACGCAAGCCAATAACCCGAATGCTGTTGCTGCCTTAACAGGTAAAGTTTCTGGTTTAACAATTTCTAGTTTAGCAAATGGAGTGTCTCCTAAGCTTAAAATAGTTTTAAGAGGTGCTAGAACTATTACTGGTAACAACGAAGCTTTAGTAGTTATAGACAATGTAATTTCTTCTGCTGAAAATTTACAATTACTTCAACCGGACGCTATTGAAAACGTGAACGTAATTAAAGGGGCTCAAGGAGCGGCTTTGTATGGTGCACAAGGGGTAAACGGGGTAATTATTGTTACCACTAAAAAAGGTTCTAAAACAGAAAAAATTACTGTAGGTTTAAACTCTTCAGTAGATTATGAATCTGTTAATTTTGTTGCTCAAAGACAAGATCAGTACGGACAAGGATGGGCAAATGACACAGGGTTTAACTTCCCTAACTTGGCTAATGGTAACCCTGATCCAAGAAATGGTTCTGGTTTCGTAACTTTAGAAAATGGTTCTTGGGGACCTGCTTTTACAGATCCAAGATTCGTAGGGCAACAAGTTCCTGTTGGTTTGCCGCAGGCTGATGGAACATTTTTCATGACGGATTGGAAACCAATTAAAGACAATATCAAACAATTTTTTCAAACAGGAGTTACTACTCAAAATGGTTTTGATGTAAATGTAGGTGGTCTTACTTCTTATGTAAATTTAGGAGTGAACAAAAGAAGCTCTGGTTATGTAGTGGATGGAGATCAATTAGCTAAAACGGCTTTCAACTTAAGAGCTGGAAAAACAATCGGTAAATTCAAAATTGATGGCACTGTAAATTATGCTACACAAACTACTTCTCAAACGGATGCTGATTTGTTAGATGATTTATTGCAAACGGCGATCAACATTCCAGTTTCTAGATTTGCTAATTCAGGAAATGAAGGGCACTGGACGGTTTACGCTCAGAATCCTTACTGGATGACTAAAGCAAAAAGAAAAGACAATAGAACGGATTTCTTTAATGGCAACATCGCTTTAGGTTATGAAATCAACAAACACATTAGCGCTAATTATACTGCAAACATTCAACTGAATTCAAAAGATTCTCAAGATCACGTGGATGCTTGGTCTAATGAAGCTTATGTTGCTGATTTTGGTGGGTACAGTTATTTTGGAACTTCTCAATGGGCTTTAGCTGATTTAGGACAATTGAATTCTCCTTCTAGCTTTTTAGCTAAACAATCATCGTCATCAAATATCTATTCTGATTTAATCTTTAATTTCGATTATGATTTATCAAAAGATTTAAATTTGAAATTTAATGTTGGTAACAACATCCAAGATACTAACTTTAGAGTAACTACTCAAGGGGGTGAAAACTTAGACGTTCCTGGTTTCTACCATATTACTAATGTTTTAAACCCTTATTTAGCTTCCAATTCTTTAATGGATAATCGATTGGTTAGAACAAGAAGAGTAGCTGGATTTTTAAATGCTGATTTTAATTATAAAAACTATTTGTTTTTAAATGCTACTTCACGTATGGAGCAATTTTCTGCAGTACAAAATTCTTACTTCTATCCTTCTGTAGGAGCTTCATTTATTCCAACTAAAGCGTTTGATGGTCTTAAAAATGATGTTCTTAATTATTTGAAAGTAAATGCTTCTTGGACTAAAGTAGGAAATACAACTGCTGTTGGTGCATACCAAACTAACGACTTAGTA
>CAIJFC010000073.1 GCA_903819815.1 uncultured Bacteroidota bacterium | reverse complement strand
TCTTTAATTCTCTCTTAGTTTTCGATAAACATCACCTTTAATATATAAAACTCGTCCGCCAACTTTATTGGGGATTAAAATTTTAAGTTTCTCCCATTTATTTAGTGTAACCAATGATACATTAAGCAATTTTGAAACTTCTTTTCTAGTCAACAATTCATTATCTGAATTAACATTGATCACATTAATTGCGGTTAATATTTTATTTACTTCAAAAGAAACTGCATCGTTTATGATTTTTCTTAAATCATCTTTTGAAAATTCTAATACTCTGTAATTTGACTCAATCATAATTTTATATTTTGAATAATTGAGGTAATATTCGCCATACCTATTGCGGGGTTTTTTCGGTTTCCTCGTTTGTTTTATTTATGCTACTTCTTCAAGTTCAGACAATCTTATTTCAGATGCCATCACATATTCAGGATTGTACTCGTATCCGACATATTTTCTTTCCAATTTTATGCTTACTTCACCGCTAGTTCCTGTGCCGTTGAACAAATCAAGAACCGTGTCTCCGGGTCTTGTAGTTGATAAGATTGGTATCATTGGTATTACTTCCGGAAAAACTGCTGTATGATTAAGATAAAAACCTCTCTCTTCACACATCTTTCTCAAATGTTGAGTAGTTGCCACATTGGTTCTTACCACCCCATCTCTAAAATCCATCCCAGAAATTAACTTTGGAAATAGATTGTTTGTCCCATATGAAAATGTATTTGTTTCGTCATTTACCCCCTCTAACCATGAATCATCATAATAGAAGTTCTTAGATTTTACAAAGTGAAACAAGTATTCGTGAGAACGAACCGAGCGTTTTCCTGGTGAATATTTTGGATTGGACTTTGTCCACAAAATTTCATCGTTTAGAATCCATCCTCTTTTAATCATTTCAATTACAAATCTTTGTGGAATTGCTTGATATGCACCATCTCTGCAAGTATCATTTATATTAACATACATTGAACCTTCATCCTTCAAAACTCTTTTTGTATCATCAAAAAGTTTAACCAAGTTATTGATGAACAATTCAGGTGTTTTTTCTCTACCTAATTCATTTTCCCCATTTTGGTATTCACGAGCTTGAAAATAAGGTGGGGAACAAACTATCAATTGAATTGATCTATCTAACAAGTGGTATAAATCTCCACATGATGAGTTAAAAATCTTTACTTTATCTGTTATATAATCATATTTTGAAGGAACAACAACTTGATTATTTCTCTTAAGAAGTTCTCTATCCAATTTCTTGTCCAATTCATTAAGAGTAGTTTCATCTTTGTCAATTTTAGATAATTCTTTGTTTAATATTTCAATATTATTCCCGTGAAGTTCAATAACTTTCTTTTCAATAGATTTAATTTTATTGATTTTGTATTGACCTATTGATTTATAGGCAGAGTTTTTCTCATCCTTTACCACTTTCATTTGTGAGCTAAGATCAGTTCTTCTTCCTTGTCCAACTGAGTAATATTCATCGTAGAAACGAATTTCAGAGGCAATCTCAACCATAGATTTTACTCTAAATTGATTGGTAGATACTGATAACACATCCTTCATTTCCTCTGGAGCATCAATAAAGACAACAGGAACTTCCTCAAGTCCTAAATCCAAAGCGATTTGATGACGAAGATTACCAGAGATAATCTCATAGTCAAAATTCACCAATAATGGGGTCAATAATCCGAACTCACGGATATTGTTACGAATCTCTTCGTAGTTCACAGGAACTACATACATTGAGTAAGTTGTTGAATTCTTTTTCAACATTTGTGGCACAACCACAGAAACATTTGGAGATAAATTAATTGTTTTCATTCGTTCAAATTTTAAAAGTTAAAATGTGAACCTTTACGACTGGTTGAAACGGGTTGTTGTAATGTTATGAGTTTGTCCTCTCAGTAGGGTTTTAAAGACGGTTTATCGTCTTAACTGACAAATAATAATTCTTTAGATGAATTATTTACATACCTTTTTGTGTTTAGGTTTTCTTGTATAAACCTTTTTACTTTTCTGAATCAATGGACGACACGCCATCCATTTTTCTTGTAATGTAATTTGAATGATTTTCATAGTTACAATGTATTGATTCAGTTAGTGTTTCATTTTCACTCTGCAAAGATATTAAATTTATTTCTACATAACCCAATATTGCATACACTATTTTTAATATTTTTATAAAATAATTATTAAACACTTGAATTACAATGTTTTAAAATTAATTATTTTTTTACTTTTTCTATATTTGGAGGGTTAAACTCAAAGGGTATTTGCTTATTTAACATATCTGAAACAGTAGAAACGAAGTCATTTTTTGTTTCATCAGCCTTCAGATCTTTATAATGTAATTTATTATTACCTAAGTATAAGGTGATATATCTTTTGGTCTTATCTGAATTAGGGCTTGGAAATCCCCATTTAACATTGGCAATCATTCTTTCAAAGTTGTTTTGATTTTTATTTATAGATAAATAAAAGTTTGGTTCTAACCTTGCTTTGATCTCTGGTTGTTTATTCTTTATGTAATAGTATAATTCAACTTCTGCTTTATTCTGTTCTATATCATTTTGATCAATTTCAAAAGGTGGGGATACTTTATTGAAATATTCTTTAATAATAATAGGAGCATTCTTTAATAGCTCCTTATCCTTAAGTCCTTTGGGGAATTTAGAAGTTGATGCAATAAAGACACTAATCACTTTAGATTTACCAATAACTCCTTTAATATCATATATCCATTTGACCTTTGCTACAATTGTATTTGCACTTTCTCTATTCTTTACTTCATGTAATGTATAAATGGGTTGTTGCAAATAGTTTTCTTTTTGAGCATTCATTATCCATTTATCATAATTCAATATCGATTGTGAATTATTCAATTCAAACTTTGTTATCTCAATTTCAAGAAATGGATTTAACAAACTCAAGTAAGTGTTGTCTTTTTTTAGTTGTTCATATATAGTTCTAATTCTATTTTTCATATCAATAAATTACATAACAAATATATGCATATAATTTGAAATAAATCATATGTGTTTTTTATTAATAACACCTCCTCCTTACGCTCCTTCTGTATTACTACCCCCCCTTGGGGGTATCCGTCCTTAAGTAGCCCCTTCCCCTAACCTAAATATAAGGGGGATAATCCTATTTTTAAATCTCGTCTTAAAATAATATTACATCAAAACTCGATTTAAAAAATTTTGGGTC
>CAIJFC010000072.1 GCA_903819815.1 uncultured Bacteroidota bacterium | reverse complement strand
TTGCGGGATTAATAGTCTTTATTACCCGCAAAACAGCAGATATTTTCTTGAATTTAGCGATTTTTTTCTGGATTTGTGCCAATAGCTTTTGGATGTTTATAGAGTTTTTTACTAGTGGAGAATTGAAATATTGGGCATCTATTCCCTTTGCATTGGGCTTTATTTTTGTGGGAATTTATTATTATAAGACTCTGGTAAATAAGCTGAAAACATTATAATTAATTTATTTATATTCGCTTAAACTATACTTTATATGAAATTAAAATTATCAATATTAGCTATCCTTAGCTCATTGTTTGTAATATCTCAAACACAATCCATCAAGTTAGATAATGTATCTTTTCTTAAAACTAATAATGGTTATTTAGTTTTTGGAAATACTGGCGATAATTATACTTTAACGAAATATGATAATCAATTAGTGAAACTAAAAGAATACACTAAAGACCTTAAGGCATTTAAATCTAAAGTTCCTGCTATTAAGAGGTTTCCAAATTATATTCAATTGGTTATTTTTACGAAAATGTTTCCTGCTAAAGGAATTATTATGAAGCTTGATACGAATCTTAATTTGATTGAAGAGAGGGAATTTGTAGCGTCTGATTTTGATGCGCTTCAAAAAGCAGGAACTGGTTTTGGAGACGTTTTTTATCCTTCTTATGGTTTTGAAGATGAGAGGACGCTGGTTTCTCGTTATACTTATTACGAAGATAAAATAGCCATTTTTGATTTTAAGAATAAAAAAATTGTTTTTGGAAAGCACAACAATTCGAGCCCTATAACTTATTATGATAAAATTAATGTGAGTGATCTTGGATGCACAGGTGAAATTAGTATCGGTAGTTGTGGATTTACTGATTTAAACGGAAGGTTGTTTTTTTATATAAAATCTAAAACCGACGA
Organism: uncultured Bacteroidota bacterium; assembly: GCA_903819815.1. GTDB lineage: Bacteria > Bacteroidota > Bacteroidia > Flavobacteriales > Flavobacteriaceae > Flavobacterium. The sequence continues at coordinate 598 of CAIJFC010000072.1, read as the reverse complement.
AATCAACACAAAAATGAATGCTTTAGGAGGAAGACGTTCAGCTTCTGTTGGTGAATTAATTGTTGGAGAGATTGACACGAAAAAAAATGCGATTAAATATGCTACAAAGATTTCGGATATAAAACCTGATTATGACTTTTCGTTGGATAAGCTATTTTATGACATCTCTACTGATAAATTGGTAGTTGCTGGAACGTATTTAGATAATGAGTCGTTTGAAAACTCAACAGCCAAGGAAGGCTCGGAAGGAACTGGTTGGTATACCACATCAATTGATGTTAGTGGAAAAATGGGGGCACCTGCCTTTATTAATAATGATAATCGAATTTTTGAAAACGTTAAAGAAAAATTGCAAAGTAATAGACGAACAACAGTAAAAAGTATTGAGAAAAATGAAGATGGTTATGTTTTTATCGCAGAACTCGCTTCTAAAATTTCCCAAAACGGTCAATCTGTTGCTGGTATGACTAATTCATTCCGTTCATTTCAGCCTTTTGGATTTTGCCGTTTTACTTTAAATAAGAATTTGGAGCTTAAAAACAGTGAATTTTACTCAGCTAAAGTATGGCATAAAATTAAATTTGAAGAGATTGAAAAC